>JBMOGP010000417.1:0-3173 GCA_049318285.1 Hyphomonadaceae bacterium | reverse complement strand
GCGGCCCGGGCCTGCTCCAGCTTTTCGAGGAGGCGCTGATAGACCTCGCCCTCGCGCGTGTTGGTCGCGCAGAGATTCCACAGATGGCAGACCTCGGTCTGGCCGATGCGGTGGATACGACCGAACCGCTGCTCCAGGCGGTTGGGGTTCCAGGGCAGGTCGTAGTTGACCATGAGGTGGGCGCCACGTTGGAGGTTCACACCCTCACCAGCGGCATCGTTCGCGATCATCACCCGGACCAACGGGTCGGAGTTGAAGGCGGCGATGGCCGCGCGACGGGCCTCCCGCGCGATGCCGCCATGGATGACGACAACCGAAGCCGGGTCGCCGACGCGCGCCGCGATCTTCTGCTGGAGGTATTCCAGCGTGTCCTTTGGCTCAGTGAAGATCAGGATTTTGCGGCGCAGGCCGGTGGCCTGGTCGAACATGATGGGGTCGTCGAGGATGGACTCGAGCTCACGCCACTTCGCGTCCTTGCCGGAGAGCTTCAGTTGAAGCGCACGGGCCTCAAGGTCCTTCAGGATGAGGATCTCAGCCTCGAGTTCGGCCAATGTCGCCGCGGCGGTGGCTTGGTCGGCGATCTGCTCCTCGATCGCCTCTGCTTCATCGCCCGGGGCATCGTCGAGGTCGTCGGCGTCGAAGCCCGGTAAAATGGGGGCGCGAGAGAGGGGGGCGGCGCCGGTCTGGCGCTGGAGCTTCTCCTCCCGCAGTCGCTCCTCAAGTCGCTTGCGGCGTCGTTCCAGGGAGCGGTGGATGGCGGCTGGAGACGATGCGAGGCGGCGCTGCAGGATTTGGAGGGCGAAGCCCACGCTGTTCTGCCGCTTGCCGTCGCCCGAGCGGTCTGCGCGATTCATCTCCTCGCGGACGTAGGTGGTGACCGCCTGGTAGAGGTCGCCCTCGGCCGGCGAGAGTTCGTAGCTGGCGGTGTAGGCCCGGCGCTCGGGGAAGAGGGGGGTGCCGTCGAAGCGGTACAACTCCTCCTTCGTCAGGCGGCGCATCATGTCCGAGACGTCAGCCTTGTGGACGCCCTCGCGGAAGCGGCCCTCAAAGCGGTCGGCGTCGAGCAGCCCCATGAACAGTTGGAAGTCGGCTTCCTTGCCGTTGTGCGGCGTGGCGGACATCAGGAGGAAATTGCGTGCTCGGCCGCCCAGGAGCTTCCCTAGCTTGTGCCGCTGGGTCTCCTTCACCTCACCGCCAAAATAGGACGCGGCCATGCGGTGGGCTTCGTCGCAAATCACCAGATCCCACTCGGGTGCCGCCAGGAGCTTGGCCTTCAGGTCGTCCGAGCGGGCTGCCATGTCGAGGCGAACGATCAGCCGGTTGCGGTCGGCGAAGGGATTGCCGCTGACGGAGTTCTCGATTTGGTCGCGGGACAGGAGGTCAAAGGCCAGGCCGAATTTCTCCGACATCTCCTCCTGCCACTGCTCGACCAAGCTGCCCGGCGCGACGATCAGGCAGCGTTCGAGATCGCCACGGATCAGCAGCTCCTTGATGAGCAGCCCGGCCATAACTGTTTTGCCCGCGCCGGGGTCGTCGGCGAGCAGGAAGCGAAGCGGCTGCCGCGGAAGCATTTCGCCATAGACGGCGGTGATCTGATGGGGGAGCGCCTCGATCTGGGACGCGCTGACCGCGAGGTATGGGTCGAAGAGATGGGCGAGCCGCAGCCTATAAGCCTCGGAGGCAAGACGCAGCAGTCCGCCATCAGCGTCGAAAGCATAGGTCCGTCCGGCTTCAAGGAACTCGAAACCGGTCTCCTCTCCACGGTAGACAAGCCGCTCCCCGACGCGTCCGCTCACGCGGAAGACGAGGTTGAGCGCATCCGGCCCAAACCGGGTGACCTGGACGATTTCGGCCACGCCAGCGGCGTCCAGGCCGCGAAGCCGCGCCCCGGCTTTGATATCTTCGAAGGTTGCCATCTAGTTAGATTATGGCGCGTTGATTGAAGGAAAGCCAGCAAGCCGCAAGGGTTTGGCGTTGGCAAACCGTTCTCGTGCCCGTCGTCCGATGAACCACCTACGCACTACGATGCATATTTCTGCATCGCCGTGAGTTCCGTACCAAAGTGTTCGCTTTCGAAGTACGGATTTCGGGCAAATGGTATGCGAACCAGGGCAAGTGCCGGCCTGCCCCAAACCGGCCTTTGGCCTAGGTTTTTAGGTTCCGTACTAAATCGCCCAAGTCAGGAGGTCCGGAGAAAATTGGCCTCTGGAGAGCGATTTTCGGCCGTCTCCGCGTCCAGCCAGTCAACAGGTCTGCCCTAAAAACCCCGGGAAACTTGCCACTCAACGCGGCTTCCGGTCTGGCGGAGAATGGTAGTCGTTTGGGGAATGGCGTCCCGTACGGGATTCGAACCCGTGCTGCCAACGTGAAAGGCTGGTGTCCTAGGCCTCTAGACGAACGGGACAAGGCAGGAAGGGCCGCTCAATAGCCCCAGTTGCGCGGTACGCCTAGCCCCCCTCCGCTATTTATCGTGCAGTCTTGCCAGAAATTGTCCTTCCGGCTTGTGTGACGCTTACCTTGAACTCTGGCGCCAATCATGACCGAAGCTCCTTGCCGGCTCTATCTCATCACGCCTCAGCGGCTTGATCCCTTCGCCTTTCGGGATTCCTTGGCAGCTGCGCTCGATGCCGGCGATGTCGCTTGTCTGCAATTGCGCCTGAAGGACGCCACTGAAGACACCATCGCGCGCGCCACGGAAATCCTTATGCCCATCGCTGCGGCCAGGGATGTCGCGTTTCTCCTGAATGACAATGCGGCTCTTGCAGCAAAGCTTGGCTGTGATGGCGCGCATCTCGGCCAAACTGATGGCAACCACGCCGAAGCTAGGCGGCTGCTTGAAGGGCGCATCCTAGGCATCACCTGCCATGCCTCGCGCCATCTTGCGATGGAAGCCGGCGAAGTCGGGGCAGATTACCTGGCTTTCGGCGCCTTTTTTCCGACTGAAACCAAGGAAACCATCCACCGTGCCGCGCCAGAAATCCTGGCTTGGTGCCATGAGATGTTCGAAATTCCCTCGGTCGCCATTGGTGGCATCACGGCGGCCAATTGCGCGCCGTTGGTTCAGGCGGGCGCCGATTTCCTGGCCGTGATCGGCGCGGTTTGGAACCACCCGCAAGGCCCAGCCGAAGGCGTGCGCGCCATGAATGCGGCAATCACTCAAGCCCTCAGCGTCT
>JBMOGP010000416.1:0-3178 GCA_049318285.1 Hyphomonadaceae bacterium | reverse complement strand
GTCGGCTGCGATGTGTAGGTGCGGCGGAAATACTGCGCGTCGAGGCCGAGGCTCAGCGCCATGCCTTCCATGATCGCGAGCGCCGATTGCTCCGCGCCGCGCATGAAGGCGGTGACGGCCTCGCGCAGCGCGGGCGCGGATTCCGGAAACAGGTTGCCGCCATGCAGCGGCAGGCCTGCCCTCACGCGCGGATCATCAAGGCCCAGCTCCTCGCCGAAATAGAGACCCTCTTGATGTCGGGCTTGCCGGAGGTGAGCTCGCCGCCGACAGGGAAGAAGCCGCGCCAGGCCCGGCCGCCCTTCGCCATGGCGATCTTCATCTTCTCCGTCTCGGGGAGCGCGAAGAAGTCGTGGGCAGCGCGCGAAAGCTGATCAAGCGTCGCTGGCGCAATCGCGTGGCCGGCGGCGTAGAAGAAGCCGAGATCGCAGCAGGCGGCGCCGATCTCGTCCGCCACGGCGCGGCGCGCGGCCTCGCTCCCTGACAGAAGGGGCGACACATCGATGACTGGCAGGCGCTGGCTCACGGACGCAGGCTGTCGCATCCGGACGCGACCCTCAAGCATCCTGTCTCGGGCGTGCCGCGAGAGATCGCCCCGGCCAAGCGGACGGAAGATGACCAATACCGCCGAGGAACCAGCGGCGCCCAGGGCCACATCGCGACGCCAGGACCTGCCCCACGCCCAATTTGCAGCAAAATCAGAGCAATCAGCGCCCGCCCTGCACCCTTGCGCACTACGCAACCCGACGATACAACCCGGCCCTCGTCGACAGGCCGCGCCCGTAGCTCAGCTGGATAGAGCACCAGACTACGAATCTGGGGGTCAGGAGTTCGAATCTCTTCGGGCGCGCCAATAAAATCAATAGCTTAGCGAAATATCCAGCTGCTGAAGTTTCTAGATAATCGGAAGGTTATGTAGAAATTCCCGACGCACCCAGATTGGTGCGCTTGCCGCGTCGTACCGTGTTGGATTTCGTGTCCCGGTGTTGGCTGGCGAGGTCCCGGAACGCTGCTGCGCAAGCGTGGGTCGGTGGGGCCGCACAATAGCCCTTCAACTTGGTTCCGACGTTGCCTGTCGCCGAGCGGCGGCGAAGTCATGCAGGTCGCGCGGGTCATAGCGGATCGCACGGGATGTAGCCCGAATGAATCTGGGTCCGATCCCGTAACAGCGCATCTTATCGAGCGTCGACTTCGACAGCCCAAGCCACGCTGCAGCCTGGCGCACATCCAACAGCGCCCCCTGCCTGAGAGCCCCCGGGTCGCCGGTGAACTCGGGCAATTGCTGAGCTCCAGAGGGCTGAGCCGGAGACGCTACACTCAGCCTGGGCATCGGCGGACGAGCGTCTTGCGCCAACTGCGTCGCCACTTGGTCCAGCGCTTTACCTTGGACGATGGCAGCTGGGCTCACTGGCCCAGCGAAGAGATCAAGCTGGCTTGCCGGCGACACCTTCTGCGCCTTCTGATTGGGTGCACTTTTCATTTTCCACTCCGGGACGGCAGAGTGAAATCACCGCCATGGAACGCAACGGTATAAAGGCGGCACGTGTATTTGCGGCGGATCCGCCGCGCTTCTTTCAAGCGCGAGGAGAATTATCAGACTTCACAGAGGCGGCAGATCGATACTGCCTTCGCGCTGGAGGCCCCACGAGATCGCTCGACCGCGCTGAACGCCGGTCACGTTCTCCCCTGCAGAGCGCTCCAGCGCCGGACGCCAGGGAACGAGTTGCGAGCTTGGATCCCCCACAATGGGCGCTACCCTTCCCTGCACGAGGTCGATGCGACGGGTGTAGACCCCGGACACCGTCCCCGGACCAACCCTCACCGGCAAGGTTCTTTGCGGCTGTTCGGAGCCAATGGGCCCGCATGTCTTCGAACGCTTAGCTGGGCAGAAGCTTGTCCGACGCCCCCATCCAGCCCTGCTCGATTAGGAACAGACGCCGCTGTCGAAGTGCGGCTTCGAACTCCCGCGCGAGATGGCCGGCGCCATCTGGTGAGGATTCCTGACCCGTGAGCACACGATCGAGGTGCGTCGGTCCGGCCGCGCCGACCTGGTTGGCGAGCGGCATGTAGCTCTACACACGCGGAGCCATCGGGGCGCGGATGAGGAGCGCACAGAGGACCGTCCGATCAGCCCACCGCCCTTGGCCTTTGAAGCAGGCACACGGCGCACTGCTGCGCGCACCTGCTTCAGGGCGGGACGAACGTCGTGCGCTGACGGCGACTGTCGACAGCTTGCAATCGGTTCGAGAAGTTACGGCGGATCCGCCGCAAGCGCCGCTCGGATGTGCGGCGGTTTTTTCTATGTGCAGACAGGCGGTTGGCGTCCAAACCGCCGCTCTATCTTTATCTTGCATTCCGCCGCCCCACCCCTCCACCACCCTCTCCTGCCTCAGAACCCTACCCAATCCACGGCGCAGAGAAGGCTCATCGAACTTCTTCACGCCTGGAAACAACAACGAACGAATGCAGCGAGAGCAACAAGCGCCGCTGCCGCTGACCTCCTCAAAATCTCGCTTCGCTTTCCCAGTTGAGGTCACCGGCATGACGCAGCATCGCCGCCAGCTCTGCCTCGAGGCGGCGCTGAATCGTGAAGTTCTGCGTGAACATCGTCTCCCAAGTTTGAAGGACGATGTCGTCGGGCGGGCGTGATGGATCGGGTCAAGGGATCGCGCCCTGGCGCGACCGCGCAGCGGCGATGGGGGTCACGATTTTTTGGCTCTTCGGCCAGAAAAATCGTGGGACCCCATCGTCCCTTGAGGCGTTCCCTCACGCCCGACACACTGGGATGACCTGAGCAACACTCTCTCCTACTCCGGGAAACAGGAGACAACTTGCGGAGACAGGTCCGCATCCGCCAACCGACAGGGCGGCTAACAAGGATGAAGGCTGCAGGGAGCCTGTGCGCTGGACTCTCCGGTGGCGCATGTCCGACTGACCGCTTCGGGGGCACGAATGCCGAGCCTGCCACCTTCTTGCCAACGGCAGGGTTGCAAATTGTCGGCTGCCTCAGCGTCATCAAGCCTGATTGGAGTGGCTACTGCGCACAATCCATCAAGCGCGGCGAGAATCCTGGCCGCTTCTTTCGCTTGAGAGGCGCTGATTTTGGAAGAGGTCCGCCGAAACACGGGTCAGGGAATTTCACAAAGCCGTTGCGGCAGCGCGGCACACTTTGCGACAGGCC
>JBMOGP010000415.1:0-3189 GCA_049318285.1 Hyphomonadaceae bacterium | reverse complement strand
ATGACGTCGACGAGCGGGGTCGTGTTGATCGAGGAGTTGACCGGAGATTCATCCGTCTCGACCAGCTGAATACCGCCGGCTCCTTCTTTACCTATCGTTTCGTCAGACATGATGTGGCCTCCTGAGCAGCCGCGACCTTTAGGCCTTGGCCGAGGAAGCCATCAGCTTGTCGATGTCATAGGCGAAGTGGCGCGCGGCGTCAGAGATGTTCTTGTTCCGGCGGCCAAGCAGGTTGTAGAAGATAACCGCCGGGACGGCGACCGCGAGACCGATTGCGGTCATGATCAGAGCTTCACCGACCGGACCAGCCACGCGCTCGATCGATGCGTCGCCAGAAGCCGTGATGGTGATCAGCGCTTTCACGATACCCCACACTGTTCCGAAGAGACCGACGAACGGGCAGATAGCGCCGACCGTGGCAAGGAAGGCCATGCCGCCCTGCAGGCGTCCGTTGATGCGCTCAAGCTCGATACCGACCTGGTGCGACATGCGGTCAGACCGCGAGATGCGCGCGCCAAGGCCCGCCTGCGCCGAGTTCGCCTGGGCAATCGCGCCTTCAGCCACCGCGCGGAACGCGTTGTTGCGGCCGAGCAGGTCAAGCCCCTCATCGAGCGTGTTGGCGTCCCAGAAAGCAGGGATCGTCTTCATCTGCTTGCTGAGCATGGCCTGATCCACCGCCTTGGTGACGGCGATGTAGATCGAACCGGAGAACATGATGATCATGATGATCAGCGTGCCCTTGCCGACTTCATCGCTCTCGGTCCAGACTGCAGCAAGCGTGAAAGCTTCTTCCATCGCGCCAGCTTCACCATCTGCCTTGCCCTCTTCTCCGGCAGGCGCGGCAGCAGCTTCGGCAGCGGGAGCAGCAGGAGCCTCTTCCGTCGGAAGCATCGGCGGCGCATCGGCCGGCTGAGCAAGCGCCGCCATCGGCATGGCAAGCATCGCAAGCGCGGCAAGCAACAACTTGATCGGATTGGACTGCCGCTTCAGACCATCCCCGAGATACGCCATCTTCATATTCGTCTTCTCCTCATTCGGGTCACCCCGAGACTGCCTGCGGCGGTGCGAAGCTATCCCTTCGTCCGCCTCACCATTAACCCGTTTGAGCGCCAACGCCCCACCGCGCCTGACCTGCCGGCTGTTACTCCGGCAACTTCCAGGACAACACCATCGTATAGGGCGGATAGGTCGGCGGACACCAAGCGACCGGCTTGCCCGCTGAGTCTTTCGCCGGCTGGAAGCGCAATTTTGGAATGCCCTTCACAGCCGCCTCATCAAGCGAATCCACGCCGCTTGACTTGATGACTTTCACGTCGCTGGCGCGACCATCAACGCCCATGCACATCGACAGCGTCACGTCGCCTTCCTGCTTCTTGCGCATCGCAGCGGCAGGATAGTCATCGACCAGCAGCTTGGAGAATCTGTTCGGGTCGGCCTTAGGACGGACTGGCGGTACGGCCGGCGGAGCCGGCTTCGCAGCCGGAGCCGGAGGCGGCGGCGGGGCGGGATTGGAGACGGCCTGCACCTGGCGCAAGGCGTTCTCTTGCGGCGGCGGCGTGTCGAACACGAAGTCGGGCAGGATCACCTGCGGCGGCGGCGGCGGAAGATCGACATCGACCGGCGGCGGCGGCGGTTCGTCCTCGACGACCTCGTCGAGCTCCTCGATCATGACCACTTCAGTCTCGATCCGCTCGTTGGTCTCGATGATGCCGAGCCCGTTGGCGAGCGCGTAGCCCGATACGCCAAGGCCAAGCGCGACGCCGACGACCCCGGCGATACGCGTCTTGGTATTGCTCCGCTTCGTAGCGTAATACATGTCTCTCTCGCTCTCGACGCCCCGGTGTCTCATCCCCGGCATCTGGGCCTTGGTGACGAGACAGGATTTCTATGCCTTCGTTTTGCCCCAAGCGCCAGACTGACAGCGGCGTTTTTTGCAGAACAAATTGCGCGTTCTAGTCGCATTTCTGTTAAATGCGTCGGTTCGCAGGGGCCTAAGAAACGGCGCTGTTATTGTTATTCGCCGCACCGCCGGGGGGAACCGGCGACCCTTCTTTTGTTGGGATATGCCCTGCACATAACCCGTCGTCAATTCGCTGGGGCGCCGCGTTCTTCAACTTTCCGGGTTGGAAAATGACCCGTGCGTCAGCAGCGGGCGATTTCGCGTCAGCGATTCCCCTCAGAGGCGGTCTTTTCTTCGCCCGATCCGAGAACCCCCTCCACCGTCGGCGGGTCCCTGTCGGGGTCGGACAGCAGCCCTTCCCACTTCGCGATCACGGCGCAGGCGATCGAATTCCCGATCACGTTGGTCGCGGTGCGTCCCATGTCCATGAAGGCGTCGACTGCAAGCACCAGCGCAATCCAGGTCGGGTCCATGCCCATCGCTGGCAGCGTGGCGGAGATAACAACGAGCGATGCACGCGGCACCCCGGCAATCCCTTTCGACGTGACCATGAGCAGCAGGAGCATGCCGATCTGCTGTTCGACCGTCAGCGGCACGCCCATCGCCTGGGCGATGAACATTACCGCGAACGTGCAGTACATCATCGAGCCATCGAGGTTGAACGAATAGCCAAGCGGCAGCACGAACGAGACGACCCGGTTGGCGACGCCGTGCCGCTCAAGCTGTTCCAGCAGGCGCGGGTAGGCCGCCTCCGAACTCGCCGTCGCGAACGCCAGGAGGCCCGGTGCGCGTACATCCCAGATGAGCTTGAAGACGCGCGGCCCGAGGATCAGGAAACCGACAAAGATCAGCAGGGACCACAGCGCGAACAGCGCCAGGAAGAACGTCCCAACCAGCCGGCCATAGTCGGCAATAACGCCCAGACCCTGCAGCGAGACAGTGTAGGCAATGGCCCCGAACACTGCGAACGGCGCCGCCATCATGACATAGCCGGTCACCTTCAGCATGAGGAACGCGCCCTGCTCCAGCAGGTCCGTCACCTTGGCGGTCTTCTGTCCCAACGACTGCAGCGCCACCCCCAGGAAGAGGGAAATCACCACGATCTGCAGGATCTCGTTCCGCGCCATCGCATCCACGATCGAGGTCGGGAAGACGTGCGTGATGAACTCCGCCAGCGAGAACGCGCCGGTCTGCACTGTCGATGGGTCTGCCACCGCCGTCTCCAGCGTTACCGGGAAATTCACCCCGGGCTGGAACAGGTTCACCATCACAAGCCCGAGGCCCAGCGA
>JBMOGP010000414.1:0-3196 GCA_049318285.1 Hyphomonadaceae bacterium | reverse complement strand
ACCATTGCCCGTCCGGCCCACGACCGATCTCGAATGCGATGAACTGCAGGAACTGTCCCGACCGCGGCCGCACGCCCACCAGCGGCCGCAGCCATTCCGGCGACATGCCCACCAGCGATGCTGGCAGATGTCCTTCGCTGACAAGCCGCTGATCGCCATAAAGGTCTGCCGCGATCAGCTCCAGCAGTTCGGCACGCTGTAGAAGCCCTTCAGAAATCGTCTTCCACTCGTTCTCGTGGATCAGAACGGGAAGATGGCTCAGCGGCCATGCGCGCTCGGTGGACTCCTCCCCATACTGTCGGAAGAACACGCCGGCATCCCGCAGGTACTGGTCGCCCTGGTCGACGCGGCGCGCCAGTTCTTGCGGCGTCATTTTCGCCAGGTATTCGATGAAAGGCTGCCACACCGGGCGGACATTCCCTGCATCGTCGACAAGCTCATCGGCAACGCCGGGCAGGGGCCTGTAACCCGCCAGAAGTCGCAACGCGGAATCAGCACTGGGTTGTGTTGCCGCCGACACCTTTGCTCCCGGAGCCTCCCCGCTTGACTGATCCCTTGTGGGGAGGCGCGGCGTGGAAGGCAACGCCTTGTTTGCGATCAGCCGTCACACCCCCGGCGCCCGCCTAAGATCCAGCGTGTGCGGAAACTCCGGATGCGGCGTCTCGACGCCCAGCTGATAGCCGCCAGGCGTGTGCCCATGCCCCTCGAACCGTGCGAGGCGCCGCGCCTCCGCTTCGTTGCCGTTGACCGGAAAGGTGTCGTAGCTGCGCCCGCCCGGATGCGCGACATGATAGACGCAGCCGCCAATTGCCCGACCCGTCCAGTCGTCGAAGATGTCGAACACAAGCGGCACGTTGGTCGGCAGCACTGGGTGCAACGACAGCGGTGGCTTCCAGGCCTTGTAGCGCACGCCCGCCACCGCCTCGCCATTGCCGGTGTGCACCAGCGGCACCGGCCTGCGATTGACCGCCACACGATAGCGCTCCGCGTTCGCCGCCGTCAGCTTGACCTGCACGCGCTCGGCGGATGAGTCGGCATAGCGCACCGTGCCGCCGATCGCGCCGGTCTCGCCCAGCACATGCCACGGCTCCAGCGCCTGACGCACTTCCAGCCTCGCACCCTCGACCTCGATCTCGCCGCAGAACGGAAAGCGGAATTCCAGCTGCGCCTCGAACCATTCAGGCCGCAGCTCAAAGCCGTGCGCCGAGAGATCGCGCAGCAGGTCAAGGAAATCCTGCCAGACGAAATGCGGCAGCATGAACCTGTCATGCAGCGCCGTTCCCCACCGAACGAGATTACCCGTGATCGGCGACTGCCATAGCCGTGCGATGATTGCCCGGACCAGAACCTGCTGGGCGAGTGACATGCGCGCATCCGGCGGCATCTCGAAGCCGCGGAATTCCACCAGCCCCAGCCGCCCCGTCGGTCCATCCGGCGAGAACAGCTTGTCGATGCAGATTTCCGTGCGGTGCGTATTGCCCGAGACATCGACCAGCAGGTTACGCAAAAGCCGGTCCACCAGCCATGGCGGCGTGTACTGCCCGCCAGGACCGCCGCCTGGCGAATGGATCTGCGATAGCGCGATCTCGAGTTCATAGAGCGAGTCATGCCGTGCCTCGTCGATGCGCGGCGCCTGGCTCGTCGGCCCTATGAACATGCCGGAGAACAGATAGGACAGTGAAGGCCGCTTCTGCCACAGCAGCAGCAGGCTCTTCAGCACGTCCGGCCTTCTCAGAAAGGGCGAGTCCATCGGTGACGCGCCGCCGACCACCACATGGTTGCCGCCGCCCGTGCCGGTGTGCCGTCCGTCGATCATGAACTTGTCGCAGCCGAGCCGGCACTGCCGCGCCTCGTCATACAGTGTCTGCGTGTTCTCCACGCATTCCCGCCAACTTGTCGCCGGATGCACATTGACCTCGATCACGCCCGGATCAGGCGTCACACGCATCACATTCATTCGCGGGTCATGAGGCGGCGCATAGCCCTCGATGTGCACCGGAACACCCAGCGCCCTGGCTGCTGCTTCCGCCGCCGCGACGAGCTCCAGATAATCCTCGATCCGCTCGACCGGCGGCATGAACACGCACAACCGTCCGCCGCGCGCCTCCACTGTCATAGCCGTGCGTACAGACCCTGCGACCTCAGAGAACGACTGCTCCTGAACCTGCTGCCGTCCGCCCTCGCTCGCCGTGAACTGCGCCCGCGCCTGTTCCGGCGCCGCGTAATCAGGCAACGGCCCGCGCTCTTCGCTTGGATCAGCGGCGATGACATGCGGATACTGCGCCGGCGGAATCCACGGCAGCGATTCGAGCGGCAGGCGATACCCCACCGGGCTGTCCCCCGGCGCCAGGAACATATGGCCCCGCCGCAGCTTCCACTTCTCCGACTTCCACCGACCGCGCGTCGCCACACGTCCCGGCGTCAGCTCGCCCTTCTTCTGAGACCCCTTGCCAACGCCAGCCGCCGGCCCCTTCGCCTGCCAGCGCTGGATCGGCAGCACATATCCGCTCGGTTCTGTCAGTCCGCGACCGAACACGCGCGCGATCCGCGTCCGCTCCTCCACATCCTTCAGCTTCGAATTCTCCGGCGTCACATTCTCCGGAAGATTGCCCTCCTTGAGAATCCAGTTCGCGGGGTCCTCGTAAGCTGGGATCACCATCTCCGCGCCGACGCCCAGCTCCTGCGCCATCACCTTCAGCAGCTGTTCCGCCTCGACCTTCGTCGCGTTGCTGCCTCCATTCTCGCCCGCCACCAATTCGGGATCATGCCAGATCGGCATCCCGTCGCGCCGCCAGTAGAGCGAGAACGTCCACCGCGGCAGCGTCTCGCCCGGATACCACTTGCCCTGGCCGTAATGCAGGAACCCGCCCGGTGCGAAGCGATCGCGTAGCCGCTGGATCAGCTGGTCTGCCAGCTTGCGCTTGGTCGGGCCATCCGCGCCTGTATTCCACTCGTCGCCCTCGAAATCGTCGATCGAGACAAACGTAGGCTCCCCGCCCATCGTCAGCCGCACATCGCCCGCCTTGAGCGCCGCATCCACCTTCTCGCCCAGCGCGTCGAGCGCTGCCCATGACTCATCCGAGAACGGCTTGGTTATGCGCGGATGCTCCGCGACGCGTTTCACCGTCATCGCAAAGTCGAACGCGACGTTCGCCTGACCGGTATAGCCGCCCGAGATCGGCGCAGCGTTGGAATA
>JBMOGP010000413.1:0-3211 GCA_049318285.1 Hyphomonadaceae bacterium | reverse complement strand
CCGCCTCCCGCGGCTTCATCGACGACGTGATCATGCCGCACAATACGCGCAAGCGGATCGTCCGCGCGCTGCGGACGCTCAAGAACAAGCAGCTCAGCAATCCGCCGAAGAAGCACGACAACATTCCGCTGTAACCTGGACCGTCAGGCTTCCGACCGCGCGCGGCGCATAGGCGACGCGACAAGACCTTGCTGGTTCGTAGCAATGGCCGGGCAGGAGCCCGGCGTTACCAGCGCCTCTCACCCCGGCGAGGGCATGTCGTCAAGTATGTCCTCGACCATCTCTGCCAGCGCCGGATTGGACGAGAGCGGGATCATCAGGTTCGCGGCGCTGATGCCGACCGACATGAACTGGGGCAAGGCAGAGCCCATGGCGATGTCGCGCTCGTCCTCCGTCATGGCGGTGAGCATTGCTGCCGGGGCGGACATCTCTGCATAGATCGGCGCGAGCTGGGTCTCTGCGGCGGCGGCGGATGCCGTGTCCTTCACAGTCTTGAGGATGGCCAGCGTCTTGTTGGCGCCTTCCACCCACGCGGCCGCGGCGGGGTGCACCTCTCCGCTGGACATCGCGCCCGTGACGGCCTGAAGCCTGGCCCGGTCCTCGGCGGACATCTCAGGGCTCATCGCTCCCACCATCGCGCCGGCCTGAGCCATCGCGGCGGCCATCTGCTCCGGCGTGACGGGCTGGCCGTCGATCGACGCCTCGCTTTGCAGCGCCGAGATCATGTCTTTCAGCGCCGCGGCATTGCGTTCGGCCTGCACCTGTTCCGGCGTTTTCGCCGGCTCACAGGCGGCAAGAGCGACAATGGCGCCTACAGCAAGAGCCACGATGCGGACCATGTGTCCCTCCCAGACCGGGAGAAACTCTGCTCCCTGGAATACGCCCTCGCAAGGGCGTATTGCCACGCCCGGATCCCCGTTTTGCCTTTCGCCTTGCCCTTCGGGTTACGCCGTTGCAGCTTGCGACCAAACAATGTCGCTGACGCTAAGGCAGTCGGCGCGGGGAGAGATAGCAGATGGAAACGGTCGCTGAGGGCGCAAAAGCGCCCAAGAAGCAGAATGAGGTGCTTGTGATTGGCGCGTCCAGCGTCGGCACCATGTTCGAATGGTACGATTTCTTCCTGTACGGATCGCTGGTCACCTACATCAACCAGCACTTCTTCACCGGGGTGAACGAAACGACGGGGTTCATCCTCGCCCTCGCCACTTTCGCAGCGGGCTTCCTCGTGCGCCCGTTCGGTGCGCTCGTGTTTGGAAGGGTTGGCGACATTGTCGGCCGCAAGAACACCTTCCTCGTCACCATGATCATCATGGGCGCGTCGACCTTCGCGGTGGGACTGCTGCCTGGATCAGAACAGATCGGCATTCTTGCCCCAATCCTGCTCGTGGCGCTGCGGATCCTGCAGGGGCTCGCGATCGGCGGAGAATACGGCGGTGCTGCGATCTACGTCGCTGAACATGCGCCTGCGCACCGCCGCGGCTTCTATACCAGCTTTATCCAGATCACGGCGACCATCGGCCTGTTCATCTCGCTGATCCTGATCATGATCGTGCGACAGATGATGACGCCGGAAGAGTTCTCGGAGTGGGGCTGGCGCATCCCGTTCCTCGTTTCCATCCTGCTGCTCGCCGTCTCTGTCTGGATCCGCGTCCAACTCGGCGAGAGCCCGGTCTTCCAGAAGATGAAGGACGAGCAGAAGACGTCGAAGGCGCCGTGGGCGGAGTCCTTCGGGCAGTGGAAGAACGCGAAGTTCGTGCTGATCGCGCTGTTCGGCCTCGTCGCAGGCCAGGCAGTGATCTGGTATACAGGCACGTTCTACAGCCTTTTCTTCCTGCAGAACATCCTCAAGGTCGACGGGCTGGAAGCGAACATCATCGTCGCCATAGCGCTCGGCATCGGCACGCCGCTCTACGTGTTGTTCGGTTGGTTGTCGGACAAGATCGGCCGGCGCTATCTGGCGCTAGGCGGGCTTGCTCTTGCGGTACTGACGTTCTTCCCTCTCTTCCACATGATGACGCGCGCCGCGAACCCGGCGCTTGACGCAGCTCAGCAATCCTCGCCCATCGTGGTGCGTGCGGATACTGCCCAGTGCTCGCTGCAGTTTGACCCGATCGGCCGGACGAAGTTCGATGAGAAGTCGTGCGACATCGTGAAGTCCCAGCTCGCCAAGGCAGGCGTCAGCTACACGACGGAGCCCCTTCCCCCCGGTTCGATCGCCACCGTCACGGTTGGCCCCACCACGATCACTGCGCCTGATCCGGCGCAGGTCACGGGCGAGGCGCGCATCGCCGCCATCGCCGCCTATCAGAAGGAGATTGGCGCAGCGCTAGCTGCAGCCGGCTATCCAACCCGTGCAGAGACGGCTCAGGTCGATCGCTGGACGGTGATATTTGTGATCGTGATGACGCAGGTCTTCACCGCGATGATCTATGGTCCCATGGCCGCGACGCTTGTGGAGCTCTTCCCCGCGCGCATCCGCTACACCTCGATGTCGTTGCCTTATCACATCGGCAATGGCTGGTTCGGCGGTCTCTTGCCCACGACCGCGTTCATGGTTGTGGCTGCGACCGGGGATATCTACGCTGGCATCTGGTATCCGGTGATCATCGCCGCGATGACGCTGGTTGTCGGCTTCTTCCTTCTGCCCGAAACCTACCGCCGTAACATCCGGCACGACGAGCCCGAAGGCGACCGCGCGGGCAAGTGATGACGGCGCGCGCCAGCATCGTCGTATCGCTTCCGATCCCGCCAGGCTTGCGGGATCGGATTGACGCGCTGTTTGACTGCGTCGCCCCGGAACGGCATCTCCGAACAGACGAGGTGATCGCGCTCGCGGACCTGCATCAGCCTGACGGCCTGCTTGTGTCGCTCGGCATGCCGATCCGCGCTGACCACATCGCCCGACTGCCGGCCAGCGTGAAGGTGATCGCCACCACCAGTGTCGGCTATGACCACATCGATATCGCTGCAGCCAACGCGCGTGGCATCGTGGTCTGCAACACGCCGGATGTGCTCACCGACGCGACAGCCGACACGCACATGCTTCTGCTTCTCGGCGCCGCGCGGCGAGCCAAGGAGCATATCCGCAACATGGATGGAGCCTGGAAGATCCGGAATGGCTTCTTCCAGGGCCTAGGCGTCGAGGTCACGGGCAAAACGATGGGCATCGTCGGCATGGGCCGTATCGGTCGCGCCGTGGCGGACCGCGCGC
>JBMOGP010000412.1:0-3236 GCA_049318285.1 Hyphomonadaceae bacterium | reverse complement strand
TCGTCTTCCGCCTCGCCCGGAAGACCGCGCACTTCGTCAGAGATCGGATGCTTCGAAATGATCGCAACACCGTTATAGGTCTTCTGGCCGAACACTGCGCAATTGAAACCCAGCGCCTCGATCTCGGCGCGCGGGAACTTCTCGTCGACGCACTTGATCTCCTGCAGGCACCAGACATCAGCCGGGCAGGCGGCCAGTACCTCCAGTACGGTCGGCAACCGCGCATTCACCGAGTTGACGTTCCAGGTTGCGATTCTCATTGCGTCATTCCACCTTGAACCGCACAGGCAGCCGCACCGCCATGCCGGGCGCGACACCCGGATAGTCCTCCCGCACGACGAAAAGACGTGACACCTGCAGCGCAGCCGAAGCGAAGCCGAATCCTGCCGGCGCCTCCGTCCCCTCGATGCAATCGAGCGCGCGCGTCTCCTTCACAGTGCAATTGAGATAGGCGACGCCTTCCACCGCATCGCTCAGCGCCCTCACGGGATAGACCCTCATGATGTCCCGCACCGTGGGCGCGCGTTCGGCCCATGCCGGCGTCAGCACCGTGTCGGAGCTTTCCGGCGGTGGCGTCCACGCGATTGCGGGCTCCACCGGAACGGCTTCGCACGCAACCGCCAGCAGAAAAGCCATCCCAATCAGGCCACGACGCATACTAACGCCCCTCTCCACGAGCGCCCCTTGATAGCCCGATCCGCGGGAAACGAAAGCGCTTGCGCGATCAGGAGACTATGCCAGCGCCGTCCGTATCGCGCGCTCAACCGGCGATGCGCCATGCTCGACGTTTGGCCCCTCGCGCCAGCCGAGCCCCGGCTGTGCAAGAAAACGCGCCGTCCTGCCGTGATGCGCCTGCGCCGCATGCACGGTGAACGGATGCAGCAACCACACAGTCCCAGCCTCGCCCGTCGCCAGCGCAATCTCGCAACCCGCGCTGCTCTCAAAACCTTCGCGTGCAAGATCCGCCAGCGAAACGCCCGCTTCGCCATGCGCCAGCAGCTGCCGCGCCGTCGGCAGGTGAGAGCCCACTCTGACGCGTGTCGGCGCATCGTCCGGCCCGCAATCCGACAGCAGGAACAGCATCAGCATCGACCGGCTGCGCGAGGCGAAGTTCACGCGCCACTGGAAGTAGTCCTGCGATGAAGGATCGTCCGGCGGCGGGAAACTCGCATCGATGTGCCAGCCATCGTCCCACGGCTTGTCCTTCGCGGGAAAGCGCACGACCATCGCGCCCAGCCCCGTGGGCATCACCCACCGGCCTTCGCCCGCCAACTGGTCCAAAGCGCCATGCAGGCGTTGAGAGTCCAGCGCCTCGAGAAACGGTGGTTGCTGGTACATGCCCAGACGCATCACCGGCTGCATCCATTGGTCGGGCCGGTCCGGCGACAGGCCCAGATCGCGCCAGAGAATCTCCCGGCAAGCTGCCGCCGCTTCCCGCGAAAACGCCCCTTCAACCTTCACGAGGCCGTCGTGAATGAACTGCTCGATCTCATCAGACTGAAGCATCGTGAGCGCGATCAGAACCCGCGGAACTCCACCACCTCATGCTGCGGCGCCCTGTCGGCGTAGATGTCATTCACCGGATTGTTCGGGTCAGGCACGCCAATCGCCATGCCGGCATAGACCATGTGGTTCTCGTCCAGCCCGAAATGCGCGTGCAGCTCCACGCGCAGGCGCGCCCAGCATTCCTGCATGCATGTGCCCCAGCCGCGCTCCTCGGCGAGCAGGGCGATGGTCTGCATGTACATACCCATATGCGCCCACTGACCGTGGCCCATGCGTCGGTCGATGATCATGAAAAGGCCTACCGGCGCGCCGAAGAAGCGATAGTTGTTTGCGAACCACATCATGCGCCCCGCGCGGTCTTCCTTCGGGATGCCGATCTTCTCGTACATCATTTCGCCGACGCGTTTGCGCCGCTCGTTGTACACCTGATCAATCACGGTGAGGTCCGGATAGACCGGCCTGTCGCCCGGCACCGGGCCCATCGGGTCTGCGGCCAGCACGCGCTGCGCCATCACGATGATCTCGTCCTTGGCCGCGCCCGTCACCGCGATCACCTTCCACGGCTGCAGGTTGCCGCCAGAAGGCGAGCGCTGCGCTGTCTGCAGGAGATCTGCGAGCGCGTCCTGGGGGATCGGATCGTCGAGAAACGCCCGGGTCGAAATACGTTGGCGGACGGCTTCGGTCACTGTCATGCGTAAACCCCGTTTGTGCAGGCGTGGATCACGGCGCAATCATGGCCGGCAACATGACCATTTGTTCGCTTGCCCCCCCTCATGGCAAGCGGTGAGTCTCCCGCTTCAGATAGCGCAATCGAGAGGGCCAAGAATGACCCAGCAGATGGTGGCGGCGCTTATCGCTGTCGGTGTCGTGACGTTAGCCTTGATGGCTGTTCTTCGTCTTATGCGACCTCGCACTGTCACCCCGCCAGACCTTCCCGAATTGCCACCTCCGCCAAAGCCGGCCTCGCCCCAGGAGGGGTCACTGCCACCCCGCCAGGGCTGACCTCTCTGCGCGGAAGCGCAACGAAATGCAGCTGGCCAAGGGTTCGTTGTGCTGTGTTCAGGTTGCGCAGGCAGAATGACATTCATGAAAATGAGCTTTGCTCTCATCGCTCTCCCCCTTGCTTTCGCGGGCCTCGGCGCCTGCTCGACCTACGGGTACGGCTACGACGACTACGGATACAGCGAGTACGGGTACAGCACCGGCTACGGGTACGGCGACTACGGCTATGGCTACGGTCAGGGCGGTTCGTACAGCGGCGGCGTTTGGCACGACGCCTATTACGACAACCATTACGGCGTCGTGCACGGCGGCTACTGGGATATGGACGGATTCTTCTGGTATCAGTCCGTCTTGAACGGACCCTACCTCCGCGATCACAATCGCCATTTCCGTCGCGACTACTGGGACGGCGGCAAGCACTATCGCTACGTCGATCGCCGCGACCATGGCGGCCGGGACTGGAACGATCGTGATCGTGACCGCGACCGCAACACTTACCCGCCGCTCTTCGCAGGCCAGCAGGGCGGCAATCGCGACTGGAACCAGAATCGCAACAACGACCGCAATGGCGGGCGTAGCAGTAATGACGGCCGCGATCGAAACGATGACCGAGGCCGCAACGACGACCGCGCGCGCAACGAAGGCGGCAATCGCTACAACCCGCCGCCGCTCTTCAGCGGACAGCAATCGCGTGCGACCCCTCCGCCGCCTCCGCAACTCGACGGTGC
>JBMOGP010000411.1:0-3270 GCA_049318285.1 Hyphomonadaceae bacterium | reverse complement strand
GGGGCGGCGTGCTTCGGTGCGTCGCCCTTCTTCTTTGTGCGTTGCCCAAATCTCCCCGTCTCTCCGGCGAGCCTGCGCTGAGCCGTTTGCACCGCTCTTTCGCCGACGGCCATGATGTCGGGCGCGTCAGCGGCCTGATTGGCATGTCTGTCGCAGCTGATGATGACGGACAGATGATGCATCCGCCTGATCATCCACCACTGTCCGCGTCTACTCAGGCCTGGCCGCGCTGTCGGCTTCGCCCGATCCCTCATCAGTACCGACTGTGACCTTTCCATCTCCGGTCTGCTGCAACTCCACATCGGGCGTGCTCGCCTGATCCGGTTCAAGGGATTGAGGAGGCGCAGGCGGCTCTGCTGTCTGTGCTCCCGAACAGCCCCCCGCCAGAAGCATCAGGCAGAGGCCTCCGGCTGTCATGAACCTCTGGATGGGCATGTTCGCTCACTCCTCTTCTGACGTTCCGATCCGTCCATACCCGCACCGCTGCAAAAGGCCAGTCCTGCACGTCATGCACAGAGAATCACCCGAATGTGACGTCCTCACGATTGCGCCCCTCAGCGAGCGTGCTGAGTTCGATGCGGGGGCAAGCAACAGGAGAACGGGGAATGAAACGCATTGTGGCCGCAGCGCTAGCGGCTCTGTTCGTATCGGCCGGCGCGGCGCAGGCGCACGGGCCTGGCGACAGCGCCAAAGACGGCCTGAAAGGTCTTCTGACCTCTTCGGCGCTCGTTATCTCGGGCCGGGTCGCCTCTGTTCGCTATGTAAATTCTCAGCCAACAGCAGAGGAGCCGCTGGGCATACCTCATACCTTTGTGACGTACGACATTTCGGAGGTCGCTCGCGGCAAGTTTGACGCAAAGCAGCTGACGCTGCGCTTTGCCGGAGGGGCCGACGGGCGCGGCGGCGTGCTTCTTGATACATCGAGTCCGGCGTTTGCAACCGGCCAGACGGACATTCTGTTCATTCGTCCGGGCGCCAGCGAGGAGTGTCCGCTTGTCGGCTGCGTGGATGGCCGCTTCCGGATAGCGGACAAGGCTGTCTACAACGCCTGGGGCGTTCCGGTTGTCGAGGCGACCCAGAGGCTCAGAGTTGGCGGAAAGCCCCGCTTCGATCTGAATACGCTCGAGCTTCCCCGCCCGAGCTTTGAGGAGCTCGTTCAGCGTCCTGAGATGAAGGCCCAGATCGAGCGGACCATGCCCGGCATGTCCCTCGAAGAGATCAAGAAGCGGTATGAGGCCGAGGCGCCCAAGGCATCAGTGGTGTCCTTGGGACTGACCCCATCGGCTCAAAGCAATGCAGACGCCATGGGACCCGTGGCCTCCGCCATTGAAAGATTCCCCGCGCCGATGACGCCCGAGGCTTTCCTTGCGGCCGTCAGAGCCGTTGGCGCCAGCATCCCCCTGCCAGCTGGCGGTCAGGTCGTCAGCGCGGATCCGGGGCGCGCCTTCACAGTCAAGCCTCCGGCTGTGAGCGCGATGCAGGCCGCTCCCGGACGCCCGCTTACCGTCGATCCGCAGGAGGCCGGGTCCCTTCGCGAAGGGGAGGATGGTCCACGGGATGTCCGGCCACGGACCGCGCCGGTCGTGCCTCCATCGCCCGGCGTCATTCAGCCTACGGCGCCCCGGCCGCTTCAGTAAGCGCTGCTCGCATCGAACTCAGATCTGGCAGAACACAGGATACCATCATGACATTCTTCATAAGACTCGCCGCGATAAGCGTCTCACTGTTCAGTATGGGCGCAGCGCCGGCTTTCGCATCGTCCTGGCTGGAGTGCGACGGTGATAGCGGCAAAAAAATCAAATGGGGCGGCTCATCCACAACGGCGCGCATCAATACTGGCAGCTTTTCAGGTGCAACCCTGGACGCCGTGCGCAGGGGTATCGACGCTGTCAATCGCAATCCGTCGCCGTTTTCGATCAGCGCCACAACCGAAACGGGGGGCGTTGGAAGCGGTAATGGTCAGAACGAGATCTACGGCAGCAGTATCGATCCGCCTGGCGTGGCGCGGATGCGCTATCACTGCTACTGGTTCTTTGGCTGGCACCACGGGCTGGACGAGGTCGATATCGTCCTCGATACGACCGGACCGAGCTGGACGTCCTCCCAGAACAAGGCTGACATCTTCGCCTATACCGGGACGCTCAGTCCGATCGACGCCGTGATTACCCATGAGGCAGGTCATTATCTAGGGCTCATGCATGTGAACGCCGAGTACAACATCATGGGTGACTCCTGGAGACATCACGTCACCAATGGCGCCACGGCGTCCACCTATTTCGGCGAGGACGCCTCACGCGGATCGCGTATCCTGTACGGGGCTCAGTCCTCCGCCTTCAATGATGTCGGGGTCTCCCACTGGCGACGGACCGGGGCATCGGGCGAATACTCCTCGCACGGCCGCACCCGTATCCGTAACCAGACCGATACGAGCGACCTGCCTACCGTCACGGTGAATGGCGAGACAGGATATCGCGTCTCCCGCAACCAGGTCGTTCAGGCGGAGTTTACGATCGAAAACAACGGCAAGGCTGACGTCAATAATGTCAGATACGGCATGTATCTGTCGACAAATGATACGATCAGCGACGCTGACAGACGTCTTGGCGGCGGATCCTTCGGTACGATCAATCCGAGTGACCCGTCCACACAGCGCCTGCAAGTCACCATTCCGGCGGATGCTGCGCTGAATACAAATTACTGGCTGGGTATGATCATCGACGACAACGACACCGTCTCAGAGGTAACCGGCAGCAATAACGCCGCCTATATCCCGATACGTGTACAGTAGGCAGCCACACGCCCTTCAGGCTGCATCAGACACCAGCCGGCTGATCCGGCCTGAAGGGGAAGGCGCTTTGCGGGATTGTCTACACGGCTTACGCTCATCGGCTGGCGCCTTTGGCCCGAGCCATTCGGGCCCGCCTCGCTTCGTTGCGCCGGGCATCGTTTTGCCGTGGCGCGAAGCTGTCGCCGAAGGGTGATCGACGGCCGCCTCAGGCTATCAGTATGGCGTATCAGAAGTCAGGACTGCGATAGGTTTGCCTGCCGCCCATGACGGTCAGAAGCACCCGGGTGTTGCGGATATCGGTTGGAGCTGCCTGCAGGAGATCCTGAGACAGCACAACAAAATCCGCATGCTCGCGAGAGGAAGGCCATGTATGGGCAACAGTTCGCATCCACGCCCAGCAACGCGCCGGGCCATCGTGGTCGGCGCGCTCGTCGCCGCCACCGCACCGGCGTTCGCACAGGAAGGGCCGCCGCAGCGCCTCC
>JBMOGP010000410.1:0-3281 GCA_049318285.1 Hyphomonadaceae bacterium | reverse complement strand
TTCCGCAACAAGGAGCTGAAGCTCCTTGTTGCTTCAGACGTCGCCGCGCGCGGCCTCGACATCCCGGAAGTCAGCCAGGTCTTCAACTACGCTCCGCCGCCAAACTCGGACGACTACGTGCACCGCATCGGCCGCACAGGCCGGGCCGGCCGATCAGGCGAGAGCTTTACCATTGTCTCTCCCGGCGACGCCCGCCTCTGGGACGCCGTGGCCAAGCGCATCTCGAAGGATGTTGAAGTTTTTCTTCCGGAAGGCATGGAAGACGCCGTCGGCGAAGCCCGCAGCCGCGGACCGGCAGCCGGCCGTGACCGGTTCGACCGAAAGCGCGGCAGGGGCGGTCGCGGCCGCGGCCCTGACCGCGAGGAGCGGTCGGAAGCAGCAGCTGCCACTGCAGCTGTTGAGGCAGAACCCGTCGCTATTCCGTTAGTCCCGGTCGAAGCTCTCGAGATGTTGACGGAGCCGCCAACCCGCGCAGAGGACCGCCCCCAGGCTGAGCGCTCTGCCCGACGTGATCGCAAACGGGGGCGGGACAAGGACAGCCGGCCCCGCGAGGGTGGCGGGCAGCCGAATCGGGAAAGCAGTCGCAATCGACATGGCGAGCGCCAGCCCGGCGATGGCCAGGGCGGCGACGATAACTTCAAGGGCATGGGCGACCACGTCCCGGCTTTCCTGCTACGAACCCTCGGGAAACGCCAGGACGCCTAGGGGCTCTGGTAAATACTTTCCGAACACGCCTAGCCCGTCTTAGCCAATCTGTAACAGCTTTCATTCCACAATCCGGTCAGTTGCCGCTTAGGACTCGCAGCGTTTCCAAGGATTTGCGTGACATGCTGAACAGTCAACTTACCGGGCCTGAAGGTGTCCTTCTGGGGCACCGTACGATCGACGAGATGGGCCGTCAGGTCCTTCCCGTGAGCCCACAGAACTACGAAGTCTGGCTCACCTACTTGACCAATGCCTCGCCAGACCTTCGTCAGGCCGTTAACAAGCTGATCGCCAGCGGCAGGCCCATTTCTTCCGACGACATGGAGCAGATCTACGAGCGGTTCTTCTCGACCACCCACCTGTCCACGCAGGTCCTGGAAACCGGCACGCGGATCGCTCATGAGATCGCGGACGCCCTCGACGCGCTCAAGCGGGCTGACGCCACAACCGAGCGCTACGGCGCCACCCTGAATGTCGCGGCAGATTCGCTGCAGAACTCGCCCATCGATGGCGATGCGCTGAAGCGCCTGATCAACGTCCTCACCTCCGCCACCGCCGAAATGTCCAAACAGAACTCCTCCCTCTCCCGCAAGCTCGCCGGGTCGAGCCAGGAGATGGAGAAGCTGCGCAGCTCCCTGCGCCAGGCTCGCTCCGAAGCGCTCACCGACGCACTCACCGGCGTCGCTAACCGCAAGCTGTTCGACGAAACCCTGCGCCTGCGCAAGGAGGAGGCCGACACGGAAAAGACCGAGTTGGCTCTGCTGCTTGGCGACATCGACAATTTCAAGTCGTTCAACGACACTTGGGGCCATCAGACGGGCGATCAGGTCATACGCTTCGTCGCTTCGGCCCTCACCAAATTCGCCCTGCCCGACCACCTGGTTGCACGCTATGGCGGGGAAGAGTTTGCCGTGATCATGCCGCGCACCTCGCTCAGGGATGCTGGCCGCATCGCCGATCAGATGCGCACGGCAATTGAGGCCAAGCGCCTCGTCCGCCGCTCCACAAACGAGACGATCGGCGCTGTCACTGTCTCGTTCGGCGCAGCAGTCTACGCACCCGGCGAAACAGTCGGCACATTGATCTCCCGCGCGGATGAGTGCCTCTACATGTCCAAGCACAGAGGACGGAACCGGGTTAGCCTCGAAACCCAGCTGCCGCCCAAGCCGGCGAGCTCGGCGGCCTAGACGAGACCTGCTCCTTCGGAAGCGCACTGCCCTGCGACGCCACCATGCGCCGCCATTGCCTCCTGGAAAGGTGCTCAGAAATCATTTTGCGTACCGGCCGGTCGTACAGCAGATCCGCGGCAACAGCCGCACCGCGCGCGAGCGCAAAGAACGGCAACATCCAGTACGACTGCTCAGGATCCATCTCGGCAGTTAAGTGCCCGAAGCGCAGGACGGGCGTGTGGATGGCGTAGAGCGCGTAGGAGAAACTGCCGACGAGCAGAAACATCCACAGTAACTTCGGTGACGACGGCTCGCTCTGCGTCCCTGCAAGAATCATTAGCGGAAACGGAATGATCACGAAGACGGTGTCGCAGAGCCAGCGCACTTTGGCGGGCTTGGGAATGACAAGCAGCGCTGCGGTGGTCGCCGGCAGGATCGACCAGTGGAGTCTCGAGAGGGAGATGCGGTGACGCAGACTGCGCAGGACGCCAGCGCTGAACGAGACCTCCACCCGCGCAACACCGCCAAGTTAGTCCGACATCAGGAACCCGGTGTCCAGCGTGCCGGGCGCAGAACTGATCCCCACGATCGCCTCACACACGCAGTCGCAACCGCGCCAACGTCACATAGTGACAACCACGCAAATGCGATCGCGAAAGTTCCCCGCAGGGAGTGTCTGGCGCGGCGGTCACGTGAACGGACCCCTGTTGAGCATTGGCACTTCCGCCGACAGCTGGACAACCCCCGGAGACGTCGACGGATTCTCAGACCTGCCTTGAGTGTTGTTCAGCGGATCGGCGGCCGGAATAGCCAACCAGATTTTCACCGGGCCCTAACGGTTGACCCAGCATGCGCCACGTTCCTGCGCTCACAGAGGCTCTGTTGGTGTCTGTAAATGCCGCCCCTCGAACCCACTGACCTGAATCGCGTCGGGGACACGCTCGGTCAGATTGAAGGCCGTCTTCGCGCGCAGGACGAATTGGGCGCGCGCTACACGACTGCTCGCTCGGCGGGCCGCTCACTTCTTTGCCCTCGCCTTGGCATTGACGCGCCTCGCCAACTGTTTCGTCGTTGAGGATGTTGCACGCAACACTACCGCCGCCTTTCCCGCAGGCCTGGCCTGTCGCATCGCATTCATCTTGACTGCTGTTGCGCAGGATCGAAGCGCGATCACGGCTGTCTCATTGGGCCCGTATCAAGCCGTCTCCAGAAGGCGCCACAAGCCCATGTCGCGCGCCACACAATCGTGCTCCATGGAATACTTCCACGGCGCTGAGCCCTGAGTCTGCAATTCTTCCCGACGAGCCTTAGCACCGCGCACAGAGATGACGGCATCATTCCGAAGGACAAACATCACGCCGTCACGGAACAGTCCTGCTCCACCGAACATGCGGCGCACTTCAACGT
>JBMOGP010000409.1:0-3284 GCA_049318285.1 Hyphomonadaceae bacterium | reverse complement strand
TTGCCCTTAGTGAACATGCTTGCCAGCCCTCAGGAATTTCAGCGGATCGTATGATTTGCCGCGAAAGTATATCTCGTAATGCAGGTGTGGTCCCGTGCTTCTGCCAGTTGATCCCATCGTGCCAATTTTCTGGCTGATGACCACTTCCTGGCCGACTTTGACTGATATCGAGTTCATGTGTCCGTAGCGTGTCTTGAATCCAGCCCCATGGTCAATTTCGACCGTCCGTCCGTAGGCCCCCTTGACCCCCGCGTGGATGACCCTCCCCGCAGCGGGGGCGATGATCGGCGCGCCAGTAAATGCTGCAAGGTCCGTGCCTTCATGGAACGTCGCGCGCCGTGTGAAGGGGTCGGAGCGGTATCCAAAACCGGACGTTTCGCGGTAGGCGCCCTGCACCGGCAGGCCAAGCGGCAGCGACCGCATCGCCCGCTCGTAATCCTGGGCCTCGCGCAACCGCGCCTCGACTTCGTAGATGCGCTGTTCGAAGGGATAGGCGTCTGTGCCCTTCGGGCCAGACGTCGTGAAGTTGATCGGGATGAGTGGGCCGCCCATTCCGTTCTGTTCAAGCACACGCGAGGCTGGTACGCCGGTCAGCCGGATCACGCCACGCGCGCTCTCGGCCTTCTGCACGGCCTCTTCCTCAAGCATGTCGAGAAAACTGGCCTGGTCATCGATCAGTTTGTCTGTCCGCGCGCGAAAGGAAGAATTGCCTCCGGCATTGGCTTCCGTGCCTTCTGGGCGCGGCTGACGAGGGTCGCCTTCCTCGATGGTGGAGTCAATCAGAAGCTCAGGCTTTCCGTTAAGGGCAATCGCCGACGCAGAGTCCTGACCCTGCAGGCCGGCCATCAGGCGCTTCAGCACCACATGCCGGTCTTCCGCTTCCTTGATCGCCTGGTTGAAATCGGTTGTGCGGGTTTCCAGAAGCGTTAGGGCAGTCTGCTCGGCCGCCTTGGCCTGGCGCAGTTCCCGCTCCAGACGCGCGGACTTCCGATCGGATCCGCCCCCCTGAATTTCGACACCCGGACCCTTGAGCAGAACAGCAGCCGTCGCGAACAGGCACCAGCCGACCACCAGCGTCGCCAGACCAGCCATCATCGCCTGACGCCAAGGAGAAATCGAGACATAGCGCACCGAGCCGCCGCTGCGGTGGTAGATCTGTCGTTCAGGAAAAGCCTTCTCGAAGAAGGCTCTCGTCTTGGCCTTCAGGTGCTTGACCGCCATTTAGTGTGCCCGATCAACTGCTCTACGCGCCAAGCCCCGCTCCGCCCGCTTGTAGTGCCCGGCAAGAAGAATGGATAACTCAGAAACCCGGAGACGCGAACCCCCACGTCCAGCTTTTTCATCACACTCGTCTGCGTCGATTAAGCTCTGATTAACGGTGGTTCTCGCGCGGATTCGCGTCTACGTTGATGCGGTCAATTCAGCAAAGACTGCATCGGCATGGCCAGGTACCCGAACGTTTCGCCAGATGCGACGAATCGTACCGTCCTGATCGATCAGGAAAGTTGACCGAACGATGCCCATGTAGCGACGCCCGTATAGCTGCTTTTCGGCCCACACGCCGTAGGCATTGCAGACCGTGCCGTCTTCGTCCGACCCCAGCTGTACCGCAAGGGAATGCTTTTTTATGAACGCCTTGTGAGCGTCAACACTGTCGCGTGAGACGCCCAGCAGATCACACTTCTTGCGGGTAAATCGCGACCGCATGCCGCTGAAAGCGACTGCCTCCCGGGTGCAGGCCTCGGTGTCGTCCTGCGGATAGAAGAACAGCGCGAGAAACCTGCCCGAATAGCCGGAAAGCCGTGCAGGGCCGCCCTTGGCCGTCGGCAGTTCGAATGCGGGGGCCGGGTCGCCGGCTTGAAGTGGCTGTGACACAATCGGTCTGTTATGATCTGATGCTGTGAGGATGGAGTGTACCGCCCTGAAGCTGAACTTGTGAAGCGTGATCCTTCGGGGTCAGGAGCCGCGCTGGCTGGCGCGGGCGCGGGGGCGTCGTATTGAAATTCTCGGTCAGTCGCCTCCTCGTCGAAATTCTCGTCTCTATAGCGTTCGCCATTCTGGTCGCTGCGGGCGCGCTTGCGTGGCGCCTGTCGCAGGGCCCGATTGATCTCGAGATGTTCCGCGGCCAGGTCGAGCGCTCCCTGGAGGAAGCGCGCGGCGGCCAGCCGGTGAAGATCGACCGGCTGGCCCTCGAATGGGTGCGGGACCGCGGCCGGATAGAAGCCGTCGCGCGCGGCTTCACTGCCATGGACAAGGGCCGTGAAGTCACCTTCCGCGCCAACCGCGCCATGATCGCGCTTGACGCTGGTGCGCTGTTCACCATGAAGTTCAAGACCCAGCAGCTGCGGCTCGAGAATGGCGCCGCAACCGTGGTCCGCTCCGCCGATGGCGTATGGACGCTGGCTGACATGGTCATTGCGAAGGAGCCGGACCCGTCCGACAAGCCATTCGACCCGATCCGGGACATCAACTGGACAACGCTAGCCACGCCGATCCGTGCGCTGATCTCGGCCGGGTCGTTCGAACAGGTCGAGCTTTCCAACTTCCGCCTCGACGTCGATGACCGCAAGTCGAACAGCACCTGGAGCGCCAATCCCGTTGCTGGACTCTGGAAGGCCAATCGTGAGGGCGTCTCGCTCACCCTCAACATCACGCTCGCGGATGCGATCCCGGGCGAACCCAACCGCATCAGCATCGCGCTTGCGTCAGACGGCCAGGTCGAACGCGCCGCAGCCACCGTGAAACTCGAAGGCGTCGATCCGCTCTCGATCGCCGGCATGTTCGGCTATACCGGCGACGCGTTCACTTCGGGCCGTCCCGCCAGCGCCGCCTTCTCCGTGGCAGCCACTGAGCGTGCGGGCCTTCTCAGCACCAGCCTGTCGCTGTCAGGCGTCACGGGCAGCGTGAAGATCGCCGACCAGGATGTGGCGGTGAAGAACCTCGCCTTCGACGCGTCGTATGATCCAACGAGCAAGAAGGTGAAGCTGAAATTGCTCGCGCTCGACAGCGACTGGCTGAGTGGCCAATTCACCGGCGAGCTTGATGCCGCCTCGATCATGCGCGGGGAGGCGGCGCCTACGCCCTTCGCACTTGCCGGTTCTGGCGTGACCATCAATGCGCAGCCCGTGTTCGAAAATCCCTGGCGGTTCGAGCAGTTCAGCCTGCAGGGTGTGCTCTCGATCGATCAGCAGCAGCTCACCCTGACCCACATTGACGCGGTCACCGGCGGGCTTACTGCGAATGGAGCAGGCGAGGTGTGGCTCGACATGACCGGCGAGTCGCCA
>JBMOGP010000408.1:0-3288 GCA_049318285.1 Hyphomonadaceae bacterium | reverse complement strand
CTGCCCGCCACTTCGCCCAACCCTTCGCGCGGAGGTCGCAAGCAGGGCACGTCCCGCAACCATAGCCCCAGTCGTGACGTTGCGAGCGGTCGCCAAGATAACAGGTGTGGGTCGCTTCCACGATGAGATCAACCAGCGCTTGGCCGCCCAGATCTTCACCCAGCGCCCACGTCTGCGCCTTGTCGAGGTACATAAGCGGGGTCTCAACAGGCGTCGGCCGATCCATACCCAGCGTCATCGCGTTCGCCATCGCTTCCATAGTCGCGCGGCGGCAATCTGGATATCCAGAATAGTCCGTCTCGCACATGCCGCCGACCAGCGCAGTCAGCCCGCGCCGGTAGGCCACGGCGCCAGCGAATGTCAGGAATACGAGATTGCGTCCCGGCACGAAGGTTGACGGCAGGCCGCTCTTGGAAAATCCGATCGCCTGCTCGCGCGTCAGGGCTGTGTCCGACACCTCGCCCAGCACGCCGAGATCGAGAACGCGGTCCTCTCCGAGCTTCGCCGCCCAGACCGGAAACTGCTCACGCACCTTCGAAAGGAACACGCCCCGGCAACCCAGTTCCACCCGATGGCGCTGCCGATAGTCAAACCCGACCGTCTCGACACGCTCATAGCGCGCCAGCGCCCATGCTAGGCAGACGGCAGAATCCTGTCCGCCCGAAAACAACACAAGTGCAGAAGACGTCGTCATCCGCCCCCGATGCCGTCCATCCCGCAGCGGGTCAAGCTG
Source organism: Hyphomonadaceae bacterium (assembly GCA_049318285.1). Classification (GTDB taxonomy): domain Bacteria; phylum Pseudomonadota; class Alphaproteobacteria; order Caulobacterales; family Hyphomonadaceae; genus UBA7672. The sequence continues at coordinate 2,555 of JBMOGP010000408.1, read as the reverse complement.
CCCGCGCGGCTAATCGCGCACTCCGATGGCCTCTGCGGCCTCCTTGTTCAGCGCCTCGCCTTCGCGACGTGGGACGATCAGCGGGGCCGGTTTGGTCGTGGCGACATTGCTGCGCATAAGCGACAGGCCCGCACGCAACCCGCCTGCCGTCTGCATTTCGCGGCTCTGTTGATCGCGCTACCGCACACCAGTGAGGATGTCGTCAACTTCGTCTTCATCGACACGGAGATCGACGAGCACCTTTCGCCCGAAGACGAACGCAAACTCCAGAACTTCGCGCGACTGGTCGTCGACACCGGAACTGATCAGCCGCAGCGCATGTCCGCGGTCGCAGGCACGTACGTACAGCTTGGCGTGCGGGAACACCGCTTTCGCCAGCTCGACAATCTTGTCGGCGGCTTCCTGCTTGTCGACACAGGCCAGGATTGCCTCAGCCCGCTCTGCGCCTGAGGCCTGGAGCACATCGACCCGCGTGCCGTCGCCGTATTAGACCGTGAAGCCGAGCTGTCCCACGGCGCGTATCATCTGCACGTCGATCTCGATGATCGATACGTCGATACCCTTGGGCAGCAGGGACTGAGACACGAACTGCGCGAACCTGCCGGAGCCAACGTCCAGCACGCGGCCGTGCAGATCGCTGGCGCTCTCGACGCCGTCCATGGATTGCTTTTCTGCAGGCAGGAGCTCCTCCAGCAGAATCACGGCCAGCGACGTCCACGCCTTTGAGAGGATAATGATCGCCATCATGCTCGCCGTGATTCCGCCTTCCAGCATGCCGGCGCGTAGGGCCTCCGAATAGAGTACGAACGCAAACTCGCGCCCACGGCGGACAGCACCGCGCGGCGCAAGGCCTCGCGATGCTTTACCCTGAAAGTATGCGCGACCGTGTAGATGATAATCGATTTGACCAGCATGAACACGCGCACACCGCCGATGATCACCTGCAACTGGTTCCAGACCAGCAGCAGATCCAGCGACATGCCGGCGCCGAGGAAGAACAGCCCAAGCAGGATGCTGCGGAAAGGTTCGACGTCAGCCTCAAGCTGGTAACTGAATGTCGACTCGGACAGCAGCGCAGCCGCAAGAAAGGCGACCATGCCCATCGACAGGCCAGCCCAGTCCATGAACACGGCAGCGCCCAGCACCACCAGCAGCGCAGCCGCGGTCATGACCTCACGCGCGCCGGATGCGGCAAGCACGCTGAACATCGGGTTCATCGGCCACTTGCCTTCAGCGAAAACGACAGCCGCCGCGCCGACGGCGACCAGCGGCGCCTGCCACCAGGGTTGCGTCACCTGGACCGCAGCCACCGCTGGCGACAGAGTCGCAAGCAGCCCAACCAGGGCAAGCTGGGGAAAGGCGAGGTCTTCGCGTTGCAGGATCGCAACTGAGCGCTGACCACTTGGAAAGGCCGTGTCACCGCGATCATCCATCATCTTCATGATGACCGCTATTGACGACACCACGAAGCCCATCGCCCCGAGCACTGCGGCGGCTGGCGGCAAGCCGTAAGCAATCCCGACGCCTGACAGCAGCGCGCCGCAAGCCAGCACCTGCACGACCTCGAGGCCGACGACGTCCCGCCGCATCGCTCACAGCTTGGCCGGGCGCATTTCGAGCCCGATCAGGAACAGGAACGTGACCATGCCGAGTTCAGCGACGTGGATGATCGCTTCCGGATCATCAAACAGGTAGAGACCGAATGGTCCAACGCTGACGCCGGCAGCGAGATAGCCGAGGACGGCGCCCAGCCCGAGCTTGCGGAGTGACGGCACGGCAAAGACGCCCGCAGCAAGCAGGGCGACCGCATGCCCGAGATCCATTCCGTCCGTTCAGGTCGCCACCACTCCTCCAGTTCTCAGAAATCAATGGGGTGCTGCGCACACCTTCGCAAGCACGCTATTTTAATCGTTTCTCGAACTCAGCGAAAAATCCATCGGCCTCCCCCTTCAGCTTCCCCTCCATGCGCCGAAACAGGGCCAACACTTCCTCACCCATGCGGGTCAGCACGGCGCCGCCGCCCTTCCTGCCGCCTGCGGTGGACTCGACGAGCGGCTGCCGAAAGGCCTGATTCATCGCATCCACCAGCTGCCATGCGCGCGAATAACTCATCTCCATCGACTTGGCGGCCCTGGAAATAGATCCCTCGGCCGCGATCCGCTCCAGCAGGTCGGCCTTTCCCGGCCCGAACGCCCGCTCGCCCTTCGCGATCAGCCGCGCGGTGATCCTGATCGATGCCATCACACTCTCCCTTGTGAGCATCGAAGCGGGCCGCGCGCGAAGTGCAAGCACTTTCTGGCTCAGCCCAGCAAGCGTCGCGCCTTGGCCAGCGCCTCGACGCCCCTGTCCAGCGTGTCGTCCGACTTCGCAAAGCACAGCCGCACGAGTCCGCGGTCCGGCGGTGTTTCGTAGAATGCGGAGAACGGGATCGTTGCCACCCCAGCCTCTTTGACAGCGCGGGTTGCAAACCTCGTGTCGCTGAGATGGATGCCGGAAGCGGCAAGGTCGATCGCCATGAAGTACGTGCCCGCAGCCGGCAGGGTCACGAAGCCTTC
>JBMOGP010000407.1:0-3295 GCA_049318285.1 Hyphomonadaceae bacterium | reverse complement strand
TGGTGCGGGCGCCCGGGGTCGAACCGGGACGGGCCTTGCGGCCCAACAGATTTTAAGTCTGGTGCGTCTACCAGTTCCGCCACGCCCGCGTCGCGCTGTTCACGCGCATTGCGGAGCAAAAAGCAAGCCCGGCGAACGGGGTCACTTCAGCAGCATGATTTCGACCAGGTCGCCGGGTTTCGCGGCGGGCGCCTTGATGGAACGGCGGATCAGGCAGTTGGCGACGAGAAAGGGGGAGAGGAGGGAGGAGTCCTGGTTCTCTGCGGCGCGGACCGTTGATGACCCGTCATCGCCAAGGCTGACGACGGCGCGGAGATATTCCTCGCGGGCGCCTGCTGCGGGGATGTCGTAAGCGGTGAAGGCGCGGTGGGTGTGTGGCTGGGCTGGCATCGCACCGGTGAGGGCGGCTATCAGGGGGCGCAGGAAGAGTTGCGCGGTGACCATGGCGGCCGCCGGATTGCCAGGCAGGCCGAGGGCCAGGACGCCGTCCTTTGCCGAGAACCAGGTCGGCTTGCCGGGCTTCACGGCGACCTTCTCGAAGACGGGCGTGAAGCCCTCGGCTGCGAAGGCGCTGCGGACGACATCGTAGTCGCCAACGGATGCGCCGCCGATGGAGACGATGGCATCGCACGAAACGGAGAGACGCTTGCGCACGTCAGCTTCGTCGTCATGGCTGATGCCGAGGTCGATCGCCTCGGCGCCCCAGCGACGGATAAGAGCAAGCAGTGCGGGCTGGATCGCGTTGACGATCTGACCGGATGAGAGGTCGGCGCCTGCCTCGGCGAGTTCGTCGCCATTGGCGAGCACGCCGATGCGGGGCGCCTTCGCGACCGTGAGTGTTCCATTATTGCCGGCGGCGGCGAGCGAGATGGCGCCTTCGCTGATCATGCTGCCAGCGGGGATGAGCTGGTCGTTCAGGCCAAAATCCATGCCGCGGCGACGGATGTTCTCAGGTTTGCGCTGCTCGAAGGTGACGATGATGGTGTCGCCTTCGCGCCTTGTGTCTTCCTGGATGAGAATGTGGTCTGCGCCTTCCGGCAGGTGGGCGCCGGTGAAGATGCGGATGGCTTCACCGGGGTTGAGTTTCATCCTGGATGGCTCGCCAGCGCGGGATTCGCCGGAGACCTGAAGGGCAGCGCCCATCTTCATGTCGGCGAAGCGAACGGCGTAGCCATCCATGGCGGAAACGTCGGCAGGTGGCTGGGAGACGCGGGCGCGCACGGGGTCGGCGAGGACGCGGCCGAACGCTTGCGCCAGCGGCACGGATTCGGTGCCAAGACGGCGCGATGCGGCCTGTTCGGCGATCAAGGCGAGCGCCTGTTCGACGGAGGCCATGCGGATCATCTGGTGTCTCTCGGGCTATAGCTGATAGAGGATAGCGACCTGGATGAGGAAAACCATGGCCGACAAGCTGACCCATATCGACGCGGACGGACGCGCCCGCATGGTCGATGTCTCCGACAAGGCGGCGACCAAACGGATCGCGAAAGCCGAAGGCCGTGTTCTGATGTCGGGCGTGGCGCTGGAGCTTGCAAGGTCGAAGGGCGGGAAGGGGGATGTGCGTGCGACGGCGGAGATCGCCGGCGTGATGGCGGCGAAGCAGACCTCGGACCTGATCCCGATGTGTCATCCGCTGGCGCTGTCGAGCGTGAAGGTTCGGGTGGATGAGCTGGACGACGGGTCGGGGATCGCAGTTGTCGCGGAAGTGGTGACGACGGGGCCGACGGGTGTTGAGATGGAGGCGCTGACGGCGGTGTCGGTTGCGTGCCTCACGATCTACGACATGCTGAAGGCTGTCGATCGCGGCATGCGGATCGAGGGCGTACGCCTGCTGGCCAAGAGCGGCGGGGCGAGCGGAGATTTTGTAGCCGGCGCGTGAAGACGGGCGCATCGGGCGAGGGTCGAGATATGCCAGCCGATTTCTGGCGCCACAGTCAGCGTTGCGGCGCCCCACGCGTCAGTGCAGGCCGGTCGGAGCGAGCCTCCTGCGGGCCGTACCGCTGCTGGACATTCAGGCCTCGAGGAAATCTGGACGCAGATTTTCGTGATCCTGATGGAATCGAAGGCACAGGCGCCGATGCTCGCTTTCGGTGCCACACATCCTGATGGCGCAGCGCATGGCGGAGACAAAGCCGAAGTCCCAGTGACTTTTACCGCGGCCCCACCGGCCAAGCGCGTGATTGTCCGGTGGGGGCTGGGAGCCGGTAAAGCTACGCGAATTCGACCTGCATCTGATCCACCGTACGGATGCCGCCGGGGTTGAGCCTCGGAGCGGCGCCCACGACGCGTGTGTTAGGAGCGAGGCGGGCGATCGCTGCCAGCGTCTCTTCCAGTTCGACGCGGGCGAGGGCTTCGCCAGCGCAACGGTGAGCGCCGGCGCCGAAGGCGAGGTGCCAGCGCTGCTGGTCGGTGCGGTGGATGTTGAAGGTTTCGGGGTCCACATACACTTCAGGGTCGCGCAGGACCGACAGGATCGAGACCATGGTGATGGCGCCAGGCGGGATCAGGAAGCCCTCGATCTCGAGTTCGCGTGTCGTGACGCGCGGAATGCCGGAGACGACGGGCTCGTAGCGCAGGCCTTCCTCGCTGGCCTTTTTCTTGAGGCCATCCGGATCTGCGCAGAGCGCTTGCCATTGATCCGGATGATGCAGGAGCTGTGACAACGTCATGCACATCGAATTGCGCGTGGTGTCGGAGCCGGCGAGGATGAGGCCTACAACCTGCGCGCGGATTTCTTGCTCGGTCAGGTCGCCCGATGCGGCGGTGGCGGCGACATAGTCCGACAGGAAGTCACCGCGCGGGTTGGAGCGGCGGTCGGCCAGCAGCTTGTCGACATAGGCGTTGAACGCGGTAAGCGACTGCTCGATGTCGGCGCGACGCGACACGTCGACGAAGCCGATTGATTCAGAGGTGTCGCTGATCCAGCGCATGAAGACGGGCAGGTCCGCGCGCGGGATACCGAGGATGTCGGCGATGATGCGGGCCGGCAGCTGGGCGGCGAAGTCCTTGAGGAAGTCGACGGGACCCTTACCGAGATGGTCATTGATGATCTCGGCGGCGATGGCGGCGGCCTTGGGGCGCATCGCTTCCATCAGCTTGAAGGCGAAGGTGCGGGCGACGGGCTGGCGGCGACGCTGGTGAGCGTCCCCATTGGCGAAAAGCATGACCTGCGCGACGAAGTCGAAGATCGGGCCGTCGAAGATGCCCTGCATCATCTTCAACTCGGTCTCGAGCTGGCGGGTGTTTTCCGGCGAGACGATCTGGTCGACCATGCGCGCGCGCAGAGCCATCACCA
>JBMOGP010000406.1:0-3296 GCA_049318285.1 Hyphomonadaceae bacterium | reverse complement strand
CGAGGCGGTGCTGGCCATCCTCTCGCCCGACACGATTTCGACCGACGCTGCCTAGTCCGTGGCTCCTCCATGACAGCGTGTGATCTGCGCGGCCAACCAATCCGGCTGTTCGAGTGGAAGCATGTGGCCTGCATCCTTCGCCAGCACCGAGTGCGCGTGCGGGATCAGGCGGGTCATCTCCTCGATCTCTGACCATGGCACGAAGGGATCGGTGTCGCCGCCGATCAGCAGGACGTCGATCTGCAATTGCCACAGCTGGGGACCAAGCGAGTCGCGCGCGCTGGTCTCCTTCAGCTGCGCGACCAGCGTCTCCTTGCCCAGGTCGCGGTCCATCGCGCGGATCACGTCGACGACTTCCGGGTTGGTCCAGCGAGAGGGATGGACAAATTGCTGCAGCCGGCTGGTCGACATACCGCGATAGTCGTGCTTCGCCAGCAGTTCCAGCGCCCGCCCGCGCTCGGCCTTCTCGGCGTCGGTGAGGCCGAAGGCCGAGGAGGCGACCGTGACAAGCGAGGCGACCCGGTCCGGGTATTCGAGGGCGAAATCCAGCGCCAGATAGCCGCCCATGGAGAACGCGACGAGATGAAGCGGGGCCGGCTCTGCCGCCGAGGCCAGCAGGGCCAGCATGCCCTCCCGGGTCGCCTGCGATTCGATCGGCAGATAGGCCGTTGAAAGCCGGGGCTCAAGGCAGGCGCGGACGCCGGCCCACACCCTGTGATCGCACACCGTGCCGGGCAAAAAGGTCAGCATGCGGGCCATTCCCGATCCTTGCGTTTCCCCGCTTGATCCGGAACAGGTCTCGCTATAAGCAACGCGCTCCCAAATCGGGGCGGCCACTCCAGGTCGCTACCGGTCCACGGTCGTGGGGCCATAGCTCAGTTGGGAGAGCGCTTGCATGGCATGCAAGAGGTCGTCGGTTCGATTCCGTCTGGCTCCACCAACTTCTACCTGACCCGTCGGGACCCCCAAAATCAAAAAGGCCCGCGAGATCATCGCGGGCCGTTTGACGTATTCAGCGTGGAGGGGCGACCCTAGCGGTCTTCCTCGCCCTCTTCGACTTCGAGATCATCGTCCGCAAGATCGTCTTCCTCGTCGATGACGGTCAGATCGTCGTCGTCTTCGTCATCATCGTCCAGATCATCGTCGTCGTCGTCGTCATCATCGTCGAAGTCGTCATCGTCATCGTCGTCATCATCATCGTCATCATCGGCAACCACGACTTCATCTTCGTCGAGGTCGACGGCTTCCTCTTCCTCGTCCTCTTCGTCCTCGTCGTCGGAATCCTCTTCGTCCTCGTCCTCGTCTTCATCGGGCGCGACGGCCGCGACCTTCTTGGCGGGAGCGGGTTTGGGCTTGGCGGCGGCACGCTTGGGCTTCGCCGCTTCAGGCGTGCCCACGACAACCGCCTTGCACTTCGGGCAGGTGGGCGGAAGCTTGCCGAGGTCGTAGAACCGCGACCCGCATTCCGGGCAGATGTGCTTCTCGCCGAGGTCGGTATTAGCCAAGGTCTTTTCCCCATGCTTGGGTCGGCGCTTGCCATGTCTGCGCGAGGCTGTAAAGCGCTCATGTTCGGACGACCAGATGGGGTCGGGCGGAGCTATCCACAAGGCGTCGAAAGCCCATGCGTGCGCGTTCAGGACCTGTGGCCCGTATCGCCGGAACCATCCGCGCCCCTGGGGACAAATCCTGCTCTCACAGGGCCATCATGATGGCTGCGGTGGCGAGCGGCGAATCGACCGTGACGGGGTTGCTGGAAGGCGAGGATGTACTGAACACGGCGCGCGCCGTGAAGGCGCTGGGCGCTGGCGTGGAACGGAACGGCCAAGGCAGGTGGACGATCGCCGGCGTGGGCGCGGCCGGGTTTCGTACGCCAACGGACGATCTCGATTTCGGCAATTCGGGAACAGGCGCCCGGCTGATGATGGGACTTGTCGGCGGGCATGACGTTTCTGCGCGTTTTGTGGGCGACGCGTCGCTGTCATCGCGTCCGATGGAGCGCGTGCTGAAGCCGCTGCGCGAAATGGGCATTGCGGCCGAGACGGCGGCAGGCGGGCGGTTGCCGGCGGTGATTCGGGGCGGGCGGCTGAAGGCGATACGATATGCGCCGCCCGAGGCCTCGGCACAGGTGAAGTCGTCGATCATGCTTGCCGGCCTGCGCGCCGAAGGCGTGACCGTGGTCGAGGAGAAGGAGGCGACGCGCGATCACACGGAGCGGATGCTGCGGGCGTTCGGTGTCGAGGTTAGTGTCGAGCAGCGGGCGGAAGGCGGGCCGGTCGTGTCCGTGCGCGGGGGGCAGGCGCTCCATGCGATCAAGGATGCATCGGTGGCTGGCGATCCGTCTTCGGCGGCGTTTGCTGTTGCTCTTGGCCTGATCGCTGGCGAGGGCGGCGCGACCGTGACAGGCATGCTCGATAACCGGACGCGGACCGGCTTCTTCGATGCGGCGCGGCAGATGGGGGCCGACCTGAAAGTCGAAGGCGATGGACAGGCGACGGGTGAGGAAACAATGCGTGTTATTGCGTCTGCCTCACGCCTCAGGGGCATTTCACTCGATCCTGCGCTGGTGCCGTCGATGATCGACGAGCTGCCGATCTTTGCTGTCCTGGCGGCCTTTGCCGATGGCAAGACGAAAGTGACGGGCGCAGCCGAGCTGCGCGTCAAGGAGAGCGACCGCATCAAGGCGATCTGCGCGATGTTGTCTGCCAACGGCGTTGCTGTCGAAGAGCTGCCGGACGGCTTCATCGTGACCGGCCTGGCCGCCCGCGGCGTGGCGGGCGGCGGTCTGGTCGAGGCGCGTCACGACCACCGGATCGCAATGAGCGCGATAGTCATGGGCTCGGCCGCGAAGCATGTGGTGGCTGTTGACGACATTGCAATGATCGCGACGAGCTATCCAGAGTTCTTCGACCACATGGCCTCGCTTGGCGCGAACGTGGAGCGTGATGGCCAGTGATCATCGCGATCGACGGCACGACATCCTCCGGCAAGGGAACGCTGGCCAAGCGGTTGGCGCGGCAGTACGGGCTGCCGCATCTGGACACCGGGTTGCTTTACCGGGCGGTTGCGAAGGCGGCGATCAATGCGGGCGTGGATCTGAAGGACGCGTACGGATGCGCGCAGCTGGCGGCCGGTGTGAAGCTCGATGCGTTCGACGAGCGTGAGCTGAGGAGTTCGGGCGTCGGGGCTGCTGCTTCATTGGTGGCGAGTTTGCCCGCGGTGCGTCGGGCGCTGTTCGCGTTGCAGCGGCGTTTTTCTCAACAGGAAGGCGGGGCGCTGCTCGATGGGCGGGACATCGG
>JBMOGP010000405.1:0-3307 GCA_049318285.1 Hyphomonadaceae bacterium | reverse complement strand
AACACGTTGTTCTCGGCCTTCGCGGCACGCACTGCGGCGATGATCGGCGGGTAGGTTGCAGCGCGCTTCTTGTCGAGCTCGAGGATCGCATTGTTCTTCACCGCCCAGGCCAGCGCAGCCTCCAGCGTCGGCGGCGCGAATTCCGTCACCTTGCTGCCGGTCTCAAGCTTCAGCGCCTGAATCTCCGCCAGCGTATGGTCGGCGACCAGGCCTTCTCCCGTGCTGGTCCGCTCCAGATCGTCATCGTGCATGAGCACAAGCTTGCCGTCCTTGGTCTTGGCAATGTCGATCTCCATCGCCCGGGTCCCCGCCTTCAGCGTGCGCTCCAGCGTCTCGATCGCGTTCTCCGGATAATCGCGCGTCGGCCCGCCACGATGCCCGATCAGCAAGAGCCCGCCAGACGTGCGCAGGCAATCGAGCCGCTCATGCAGGAGGGCGGTCGCTGTTGCAGGGGCAATCGCAGCTTCCCTCGGGTCCGAGGCGCTGTCGACGGCAGCCGCGTCGGGCGAAGCGCCTGCCTTTGGCGCCGACGGCGGGCCGCAGGCGGCGAGGATGAAGGCCGCAGAGCAGAGGAGGGCAAAGCGCATTCAGGTCCCCGACAGCTTGATGAGGTCTCGATAGCGCGGACATGTTCTGGACGAAACGCCTATCGCCGCCTTCCTGAGCCGCCGCCCCCCCTCGGCATCCAGAGAAGCGCCGCAGAAGCTACGTTACACCTGCTGCTCTCAACCTTCTGACTGCGAAAGAATTGCTCCCCAACGTGACGGCGTCTAGAAGGAGCGGCAAAGCCGCAGAACAGGCGCTTACGGGAGGTTGTCAGATGTTTGGAATGGGCAAGAAGAAGCCAGAGCCGGCGAAAGCCTCGGCGCCCGCCGCGAAACCCGCAGCGCCAGCAGCGCCCGCGGCCCCCGGCGTCGCGACAGCCATGCCCGCCGCCAGCACCATTAAGCGCGGGCCGATGAACGGCATGATGCAGGACTGGAAGCTGACCGTCGACAAGGTGATCGCGCACGCCTACCTGAACCACGGCCATCAGGAAATCGTCACGCGCACGGTCGAGGGACCAATCGTCCGCTCAACCTATACCGATCTCTACAATCGCGCCCGGCAATGCTCGAACGCGCTCCTGGCCGATGGCGTCCAGAAGGGCGACCGGATCGCCACCCTGGCCTGGAACACGACGCGCCACATCGAGACGTGGTATGGCACGATGTGCATTGGCGCTGTGCTGCATACACTGAACCCGCGCCTGTTCCCCGAGCAGATCGCCTGGATCATCAACCACGCCGAAGACACGCACGTCTTCTACGACATCACCTTCCAGCCGATCATCGAGGCCATCAAGGACAAGGTACCCACGGTCAAGCATTTCATCGTGCTGACCGACGCTGCCCACAGGCCTCAGTCCGCCATGACAAACCTGCGCACCTACGAGGAATACATAGCGGGCAAATCGACCGACGTCATATGGGGCGATTTCGACGAGAGCGCCGCCTGCGGCCTGTGCTACACGTCCGGCACGACGGGAGATCCCAAAGGTGTGCTCTACTCGCACCGCTCCAACGTGCTGCACACCCTGATCGGCATGCAGAATGACGCCATCGGGATCGGCGCGCGCGACACGGTGCTGCCTGTGGTCCCCATGTTCCACGCCAACGCCTGGGGCATTGCCTTCTCCGCGCCGGCGGTCGGCGCCAAGCTCGTTCTGCCGGGCGCGAAGATGGACGGCGAGTCGATTTACGAACTGCTCGACGGTGAAAAGGTATCGTTCACGGCGGCCGTGCCGACCGTATGGCTGATGCTGCTGCAGTACCTCGAAGCGACAGGCAAGCAGTTGCCGATCCTCAATAAGGTCGTCATCGGCGGCTCGGCCGTTCCCGAACGCATTCTGCGCGCCTTCGAGGAAAACTATGGCGTCGAGGTCATCCACGCCTGGGGCATGACCGAAATGAGCCCGCTGGGGTCGCTCGGTGCGATGACATCTCCTGTGCTGTCCCAGGACCGCGAGACCATCGTGAAATACAAGCTGAAGCAGGGTCGGACCCCCTTCGGCGTCGAGATGAAGGTCGTCGACGACGCGGGCAAGACGCTGCCCCGTGACGGTAAGTCCGCTGGCCGCCTCGTGGTGCGCGGACCGGCTATCGCCAAGTCCTATTTCAAGAACGCTGGCGGCAATATCCTCGACAATGACGGCTTCTTCGACACCGGCGACGTCGCCCACCTCGACGAGCTTGGCTACATGCAGATCACCGACCGCGCAAAGGACGTCATCAAGTCTGGCGGCGAGTGGATCTCCTCGATCGACATCGAGAACTTCGCTGTCGGCCACCCCGCCGTCGCCAATGCCGCCGCCATCGGCCTGCCACATCCGAAGTGGGACGAACGCCCGCTCCTGATCGTGCAGCTGAAGCCCGGCGCCACGGCCACGAAGGAAGACATGCTCAACTACCTGAACGGCAAGATCGCCAAATGGTGGATGCCGGACGACGTCGCCTTCGTCGACAACATCCCGCTCGGCGCCACGGGCAAGATCAACAAGCTGGCCCTGCGCGCTACGTTCAAGGACCACAAGCTGCCGACAATCCAGGCGGCTGAATGACCGAAGCCCGATGACTGAAGCATCAAGGGCGCGCCAGCGCGAGCGTTCAGGGCGGATGCTTCGCATCGCCATCCTGACGCTCGCGGTGGTCCTCGTGGCGATCGGCGGCGCGATGTTGTTCGCAGGCCCGGTCCTGTTCCGCATGGGGCTGATGGACCTGCTGACAGCACGCGGCTCCTTCATGCTGATCACGATGTGGGTGATGCTGGGCGCAGTCGCGCTCGGCATCATCGGCCTCGTCCTCGCCTTCGTCAGCGCTCGCCACCGCTCCGGCATCGTCGCCATCCTGGTGACAGCCGCAGCCGGCATGTCGGCGGGAGGCATCTACAGCCGGGCTGTCGTCTCCCACGACGACCTTCCGCCGATCCACGACGCGCAGACTGACTGGAGCCTGCCGATCGCCTTTACCGAAGCGACCCTGAAGGACCGTGCAGCCGTCGGCGCCGTCCGCGTGCGCGACGACGCCATTGTCCCGCAAGGCAATGGCCGTTGGACCGGCATGACATTCGCCGCTGCGCAGGAAAGCTTTTACGACGACCTCAAGCCGCTGCTACTCGATGCAAACCCGGAAGCTGTCACGCGAGCCGCCGCCCGTGCGATGGAGCGCCTTGGCTGGCGCGTCACGCGCACAGACACCGAGGCTGGAGTCGTTGAAGCCGTCTACCGCTCGCCCTGGTACGAACTCATTCACGACGTGGCCGTGCGCGT
>JBMOGP010000404.1:0-3308 GCA_049318285.1 Hyphomonadaceae bacterium | reverse complement strand
GACATCAGTCAAGTCTCCAGGCGCCGTGGCGGGATCGAACCGCGCGCGGGTCGAGTGTCGGGGGCGGGGTAGGAGGGATGGCGGGAGGGGTCAAGTGTTGCGGCCTGCGCGGTTTGGGTTTTGTGACCGACGCACTCTCTCCTTCAGGCCGGGGGACACGGTCGTGTTCACTGAGGTGGTGTGAACTCAAGGGCAGAGCGCTTCGGGCGCGCGGACCGCAAGGGTCAGCGCGCGCCCGGGGCGCGGCCGGTTCTGGAAGCGATCAGCCGCCACGCGAGGCGGGAGTTGGCGCGCGAAGCCTCGCAGGTGGGTCTACCGGTGTGGTTCATCCTCACCCAGTGCGCGTTGCATAAGCAGCGTGTCGCACCAGCGGTTGAACTTGAAGCCCGAGTTCCTGATGCGGCCGCATTCGATGAAGCCCATGATGCTGTGCAGACGCGCGGAGGGCAGGTTGTTTGCGGCGTCGCCGATGACGGCGATCACCTGCCTGAAGCCGCTGGCTTCGCAGCGCGCCAGCAGTTCGCCAAGCAGAAGCGTGCCGAGACCTTTGCCCTGCTGGTCGGGTGCGATGTAGATCGAGTCTTCAACCATGAAGCGATAGGCGGGGCGCGTGCGAAAATGGCTCGCGTACGCGTAGCCCAGCACGTGACCATCATCCTGCGCGACGAGGTAGGGGAAACCGGCGTCTGTGATCGCCGCGAAGCGTGCGGTCATCTCATCAAGCGTTGGCGGATCGTACTCATAGCTTGCGGCGCCGTTGAGGACGGCGTGGGCGTAGATGTCGGCGACCTGCGGCAGGTCGCTGATACGGGCGGGGCGGAGGGTGAGCATGACGGTTTGTTGCGCCGGTGTGGACGCGTTGCAAGAGCGCAGGCGCCGTCGCTGTGCGCCTCGGATGCGGGTGTGGTTTATGCGCGTCGCGTCAGACGCGCATGCCGGCTGCATCGATCAGCGGCGAGCCGTCTTCCTTGTTGAAGGGGCCAGGAGGCCATGCGGCGAGCAGATCGAGGACGCGCTCGCTGGGCCGGCATAGTGCAACGCCCTTTGGCGTGGCGACGATGGGGCGGTTCACGAGGACGGGGTGTTCGATCATCGCAGAGATGAGTTGATCCTCGGTGATTGCCGGGTCGAGCAGGCCAAGATCTGCGGCCGGGGATTTCGACCCGCGCAGCGCCTGGCGGGCGGTGAGGCCGGCGGCGGCGAAGAGCGCAACGAGTTGCGGGCGGGTCCAGCCAGCTCTCAGATAGTCGATGACGGTCGGCGCGTAGCCGGCGGCCTCGATGATGGCGAGTACGTTGCGGGATGTGCCGCAGTCGGGGTTGTGGTGGATGACGACCGGGAAATTGCTCATGCGGCTCTGTTTCCGAACAGCCAGCCGCCTGCAAGCCAGGCCAGAATGGCGCCGGCAAGCTGGCCTGCGATGAAGCCCGGCACGTCAGCCATCCGGATGCCAGCGAAGGAGTCGGTGAAAGCGCGGGCGATGGTGATGGCGGGATTGGCGAAGGAGGTGGAGGAGGTCCACCAGTAACCGGCTGTGATCACCAGCGCGACGATGGCAGGGATATCGTTCGGGCGATGCCGGATGCCGCCGAGGATGGCGAAGACAAGTGCGAAGGTGGCGGCGCCTTCGGCGAGGATGCGGCTGGCGCCCGCGCGGTCCGTCATGCCTTGCTGGATCAGCGGCAGGTCGAACATGGCGTGGGCCAGAACTGCCCCAAGGATGCAGCCGGCGATCTGGAGCGGGATGTAGAGCGCGGCGTCGGCTGGGCGCGTCTGGCCGCGCAGAAGCATCACCAGCGTTACGGCGGGATTGAAATGTGCGCCGGAGACAGGGCCGAGGGTGGCGACAAGGACGTAGAGAATAGCGGCTGTCGCCAGCGTATTCCCGAGGAGCGCGACGCCGTCATTGCCTGCGGACAGCTGGACGGCGAGGACGCCCGAGCCGATCACTGTTGCGGCAAGGAGGCACGCGCCGAGGAGTTCGGCGACGAGGCGGCGAGGAAGGCTGACAGTCATGTTCGCGATCTACCAGCGGCAACGTACCCGTTTCACGAGGCGCGGAAAATGACGGTTTTATCTCAGTCGCGGCTCAGACCGCGCGTTCGACCATCAGCTTCTTGATCTCGGCGATTGCCTTGGCTGGATTGAGACCCTTGGGGCAGACCTGCGTGCAGTTCATGATGGTGTGGCAGCGGTAGAGCTTGAAGGGGTCCTCGAGATCGTCGAGGCGCTCGCCCGTGGCTTCGTCGCGGCTGTCGACGATCCAGCGATAAGCCTGAAGGAGGGCGGCGGGACCGAGGAATTTGTCGCCATTCCACCAGTAGCTCGGGCACGCCGTCGAGCATGAGGCGCACATGATGCATTCGTAGAGCCCGTCGAGTTTCGAGCGGTCTGCTTCCGTCTGCTTCCATTCCTTCTGCGGTTCGGGCGTTTCGGTTTTCAGGAAGGGCTGCACGTAGGCGTGCTGTGCGTAGAAGGTGGTGAGGTCGGGGACGAGGTCCTTCAGCACTGGCTGGTGCGGCAGGGGCGAGATGGTGATGTCGCCGGAGAATTCGTCCCAGCCCTTGGTGCAGGCGATGGTGTTGTTGCCGCCGATGTTCATCGAGCAGGAGCCGCAGACGCCTTCGCGGCACGAACGACGGAAAGTGAGCGTCGGGTCGATCTCGTTCTTGATGTAGATGAGCACGTCGAGGACCATCGGTCCGACCTTGCTCATGTCGATCTGGTAGTAGTCCCAGCGTGGATTGCCGCCGGTTTCCGGATCGTAGCGGTAGATCTTGAAGGTGCGGAGCTTCTTGGCCGACGCCGGTTTCGGCCAGCGCTTGCCGCCCTTGATCTTCGAATTGCGCGGCAGCGTGAGTTCGACCATGCGAGGTGTCCAGCCCGGGATTGTGCGCGCAACCTAGCGGGTTGCAGCTGTGGCACAAGCGCCAGAAAGTCGCGGGTTTACAGGGATTTGCCGCGGGCGCGGACGCGACGCACGCAGTCGCGGACCAGCTTCACGAAAGGTCGGCGCAGGCCGTAGGCGGCGCGTGCCGCGGAAGGGCGCTGGGCGTGCAGCATCTCCGTGACGCCGGCGCGGATCAGGCCGCGAGTGAACTGGATGACGCCATGACGCCCGCTGGCGTCCAGCTCGTCGCGGTCGATGGGAACGGGCGACCAGAACTGGACCACTTCGCCATTGGGAAGGACCATGCGCTTGAAGCCGTCAGCGGGGAGGCGCGGCTCCATGAAGGCGAAGGCGACCTGTTTCGAGCCCTCGAGAATAGGGCGCGGATTGCGGGAGAACTGCACGGTCTCTCCGGCCA
>JBMOGP010000403.1:0-3318 GCA_049318285.1 Hyphomonadaceae bacterium | reverse complement strand
CGCAGAAGGTGCAGAACTTGTCGCAACCTTCCTGGACCGCAAGGAAGGCGGACGGGCCGCTGACCTGGCGCGACTTCGGCAGGGCGTCGAATTTCTCCTCGGCGGCGAAATCCACCTCGAGAATGTCGCCGGTCTGGCGCGACAGGCGCGCGATCATTTCCGGCAGGCGATGATATGACTGCGGACCCACCACCATGTCGACAGCGGGCTGGCGGCGCATGATCTCCTCGCCCTCGGCCTGCGCGACGCATCCGGCGACGGCAATGCGCATCGCGCCGCCGCTGAGCTGTTTCATGTCCTTCAGGCGGCCGAGCTCGGAGAAGACCTTCTCTGTCGCCTTCTCGCGGATGTGGCAGGTGTTGAGCACGACGAGGTCAGCCGCCTCCGCTGAATCCACCGGCGCATAACCGAGCGGGGCCAGCACGTCGCGCATGCGTTCGCTGTCGTAGACGTTCGCCTGACAGCCATAGGTCTTGATGAAGAGGCCTTTGGGGGGCTTCGGTGCGGACACTTATTTCTTCTCGTCCTCGGTGAGCGGGACGCCATAGAGTTCGAGGCGATGGTCGATCAGGCGGTAGCCGAGCTTGCGCGCGATCTCGACCTGCAGCTTCTCGATCTCCTCCGACTTGAACTCGACCACGGCGCCGCTCTTGGCGTCGATCAGGTGATCGTGGTGTTCGTCCGGCGCCTCCTCATAGCGCGAGCGGCCATCGCGGAAATCGTGACGCTCGATGATTCCGGAATCTTCGAACAGTTTCACGGTACGATAGACGGTCGCGAGCGATATGTTTGCATCCACCGCCGCCGCGCGGCGATGCAGCTCCTCGGCGTCTGGATGATCTTCGGCCTGGCTGAGCACGCGCGCGATCACGCGGCGCTGCTCCGTCATGCGCAGGCCTTTGTCGATGCACCTTTGCTCGATCACGCGAGACCTCCCCTCAGAACGCCCGACCCCAACGCCAGATTTTGACCGGACCGGGGGCACATATGCGTCTCAGGCGTCGTCCTGTCCACCTTGAGGGCCTACCCTTCGGGACATGACGAGGGCATCCACGCGGCCATCACCAGCCTTATAGTAGGCTTTCCGGATGCCGATTTCCACAAATCCGTGAGAGCGGTAGAGCCTCTGGGCCGCAACGTTGTTGCGCGCGACCTCGAGAATCCAGCGCTCGAGACCGCGGGCGCCGGCTTCCGCGTCAAGCGCGCGAAAAATCTGCCCGCCCCATCCGCTGCGACGCTGGGCTGGGTCGGTTGCAATGGTCAGCAGTTCAGCGTCTGCGCCAGCTTCGAGCGCGAGGCCGAATGCGACTGTTTCGCGTTCGCGGACCGCCACCATGCCGATGCCTTCCGCGCGCGCGAGCCATGTCGCGAAATCCTGCTCCGACCAGCCATCCTCGAAGGAAGCGGTGTGTATGCCGGAGAGGTCGGCGGCGTCAGCAGGTCTGGCAGGCCGAATCGTCATTGCCCGGCCAGCGGGACGGGCTTGTGCATCGGCGTCGCATCCGGCTCGCGGACATAGACCGGCCGGGGGGGCGGCAGATCGTGCGCGGCCATGCGCGCAGCGAACAGAGCAGCTGCCCTGGCTGATGGCGCGCCAGCAATCTGGCGCTGTCCAAGACCGGGGAGGTCGTCCAGACCGCCGCAGACAGCATCCGTTCCGGCGGCGCGTGCGGTCAGCTCGTCATCGCCAGCCTCGAAGGGTTCGGCGCCGCCCCTGCCCGCATCGATCAGCTGTCCCCACCAGGTGCGATGCGGCGGCCGGCGCCTGGCAGGCAGGAGGCCGAGCACATAGCCACGGCTTGGAAGACCATCGATCGCTTCGAGGCTGGTGACGCCGACCGCGGCAATCTCCAGCGCAAGCGACAAACCGCGTGCGAAGGCGACGCCGACACGAACGCCGGTGAAGGAGCCTGGCCCTACGATCACGGCAATGCGGTCAAGCTCGCCAAAAGCGATGCCTGTCTCGCGCATGAGTTGCTCAACGACCGGCGCAAGGCGCGCATCATGGCCCTGATTCATTGGCTCGGAGAGTTCGGCGAGCACCGCGCCGTCGCGCACCAGCGCCGCGCCGCAGGCGTCGGCGACAGTGTTGATGCCGAGAATGAGCATCACACGATCCGGCATGCTTCGTCGAAATCGAGCCGCGGCGCGCGCGGCTTCGGCCGCGCCTCATCGCCATGACCGATATTGACGAGGAAGTTCGAGCGCCAGGATTTCATCACGGGATCATGCGCGAAGAATTCATTGTCGACGCCCTCGCGGCTGAAGCCGCCCATGGGCCCGCAGTCGAGCCCGAGCGTGCGCGCTGCAAGGATCAGATAGGCGCCCTGGAGTGTTCCTGACTGGATGGCGTTCCATTCGGTCTTCTCTGGACCAGCGAACCAGTCCTTCGCGTTTGGCGCATGCGGGATCAGCTTTTCGAGCCGGTCTGCAAAAGCAAGGTCGTAGGCGACGATGGCGGTCCACGGCGCAGTTCGGGTCTGCGCGCGGTTGCCCTCATCTAGATGCGCCTCAAGCCGCGCCTTCGCGTCCGCAGAGCGCACGAACATGAAGCGCGCGGGGCAGATGTTCGATGCCGTCGGCGCCATCTTGAGGAGGTCGTAGGTGGCGCGGATCAGGACCTCGGGCGTCTCTTCCTCGGTCCAGCCGCGGCAGGTGCGGGCGGCGCGGAAGATCAGGTCGAGGTCAGCATCTCCGATCGGCTTGCCCATCAGGCTGCCGCCTCGACGGCGGTCACCTCTGGCACGTAGTGGCGCAGCAGGTTTTCGACGCCCGACTTCAGCGTCATCGCGGACGAGGGACAACCCGAGCAGGCACCGCGCATTGAAAGGTAGACGATGCCGGTATCGGCGTCGAAGCGCTTGAAGATGATGTCGCCGCCATCATTGGCGACGGCAGGGCGCACGCGCGTGGCGATGAGCTCCTTGATCTCGGCGACGATCTCGGCGGTCTCACCGTCGTAGACGATGTCGTCTTCGCCGTCCGTCGGACCAGCACCGGGCGCTGTATCCGCCAGCAGGGGCGCGCCTGAGACGAAATGGTCCATGATCGCGGCCAGCGCCTGTGGCTTCAAGACAGACCAGTCGGCGTCCTCGGTCTTGGTGACCGAGACGAAGTCGGAGCCGAAGAACACGCCCGTGACGCCGTTGACGCCGAACAGGGCGGAAGCGAGCGGCGAGGCTGTGGCCTCGCCCGCGCTGGCGAATTCGTAGGGCGTCGCGGGCGACACGTCCTGTCCGGGCAGGAATTTCAGCGTCGCCGGGTTGGGGGTGGGCTGGGTCTGGATGAACATCGGATACCGCCTCGTTTGCCCACGAC
>JBMOGP010000402.1:0-3333 GCA_049318285.1 Hyphomonadaceae bacterium | reverse complement strand
CAGTTCCTGCAGTTCATCGCATTCGAGATCGGTCGTGGGCCGGACGGGCAATGGTGGGTGCTCGGTGACAGGGTGCAGGCGCCGTCGGGTGCGGGCTTTGCGCTCGAGAACCGCGTAGCCACGACACGCGTGTTTGCCGACTACTATGCCGAAAGCAATGTGCAGAGGCTGGCGGGGTTCTTCCGCGCCTTCCGCGACACGATGAACGACCTGCGCGGCGACACGGAAAGCCGTGTTGGCATCCTGACGCCAGGACTGTTGAACGACACCTATTTCGAACATGCCTATATCGCCCGCTATCTCGGCTTCATGCTGCTGGAGGGCGAGGATCTGACCGTGCAGAACGGGCAGCTGATGGTGCGCACGATTGCAGGCCTGGAGCCGGTGAGCGTGCTGTGGCGGCGGATCGATGCGTCGTATTCTGATCCGCTCGAGCTGAACGAGCAGTCAAGGCTGGGCGTGCCGGGGATGGTGGATGCGATCCGGCGCGGGCATCTGGCGATGGTGAACGCGCTCGGCTCAGGAATACTGGAGATGCGCGCACTGCTGGCCTTCATGCCGAAGCTCGCGCGTGGCCTGCTGGATGAGCCGCTGAAACTGCCGAACATCGCGACGTGGTGGTGCGGGCAGGAGTCCGAGCGCGCTCATGTTCGCGCGCATGCCGATCGCATGATGATCGGCGAAGCGCTGTCGACGCGCATGCTCTTCGACAGCGAGGACAAGACGTCGCTCGGAGCGAGCCTGAAGGGCGGCGTGTCGGACATGCTGGATGCGCGCGGGCCTATGCTTGTGGGGCAGGAAGCGGTGACATTGTCGACAGCACCGGTGCTTAGCGACGGCCTGCTTGCACCGCGACCGATGAGTCTGCGCGTGTTCCTGGCCCGGACGCCGCGCGGTTGGCGCGTGATGCCGGGCGGTTATGCGCGGATCGGGCGCACGCAGGATGCGACGGCGATCGCGATGCAACGCGGCGGGTCGGTCGCGGATGTGTGGGTGGTGTCGGACAAGCCCGTGCGCAACGAGACGATGCTGCCCTCCACGGCCGCGCCCTATCGTCGGCTGCGACAGAGCGCGCTGCCAAGCCGGGCGGCGGACAACCTGTTCTGGATGGGCCGCTATGTGGAGCGCGCAGAGGGCCTGATCCGCCTGCTGCGCGCCTGGCATGTGCGTCTGGCGGAGAGTGGCCATCCCGATACCCCACTGTTGAAGTACGCGACGGAGTATCCCGGCTTCTTCGGCGCAGATCCGGCGCGGAAGGTCACGAGGGATCTTCGCACCGCCATCGCTGCAGCGACCTCAAGCGCGAGCCACGTGCGAGACCGTTTCTCGATCGATGGATGGACGGCGCTGAACGAGCTGTCCGAAAGCGCTCGTCTGGAACTCTCGAACATAGCGCCCGGCTATGCGACAGCGCGCGCGCTGGGCCTTCTCCTCCGACAGATAACAGGGTTCTCGGGCCTCGTTCACGACAACATGTACCGGTCCGAAGGCTGGCGGTTCCTGTCGCTTGGACGGTCGCTGGAGCGCGCGGGGATGCTCGCGGGGATGCTCGCATGGTTTGCCGACGATGCCGCGCCGGAAGGCGCATTCGACTTCGCCGTGGAGGTTGGTGACAGCGTGCTGACCCACCGGAGGCTTTTCGCGGTGGCAAGCAGCCGCGCGACCGTGGTGGACCTGCTGGGGTGCGATGGCGAGAATCCGCGTTCCATCCACTACCAGCTGGCAGAGTTGCGGGAGCATGTCGCCATGCTGCCCGGCGCACGTGAGCGAGGGCAGATGTCCCAGCTGTCGCGTTCGATCATGAAGCTGCACGCCGATGTCGCGGTCATGACGCCTGAATCGCTGGATACAGATGCGCTCCTTGCCATTCGCGCGGAACTGGGCGTGGTGTCCGACCTGCTGACGAAGGCGTATCTGAGATAGCCATGCTATATGATGTCGGGCTGCTCATTCATTACAAGTACACCACGCCGGCCGCTGGCGGACGGCATGTGCTCTACATGACGCCGGCGAACCTCGACGGGCAGCGCGCCATCACCTCACTGCTAGACATCACGCCAGCGCCCGACGAGCGTTCGGCACGAACGGACTTCTACGGCAATACTGTCGTGGAAGTGGCGTTCCACACACCCCATTCGGAGGTCGCGTTCCGGCTGCGCGCGCGCGTCGAGCGCAATGCGCCGCCGGCGGGAGAAGATCGTTCCGGGTCACGCGTGCAACTCGCTGCCGCGCTACGCGATGTGCGCTCGCTCGAGGGCGACTCACCGCATCACTTCCTGGCCAACAGCTCGCGGGTGCGCGCCCAGAAGATGTTTCGCGACTATGCGCTGGCGCAGATCGATGCAGAGTCCATGACCACGCTCGAGTTTGTCGAAACGATCGGGGGTGCCATCAATCGGGACATGGCGTTCGAGCCCGGCTCGACGCAGGTCGACACGCCGCCGGAGGAGGCGTTCGTGCGCCGCCGCGGTGTGTGCCAGGATTTCACGCACATCATGATCGCCTGCCTGCGCTCGATAGGTGTACCGGCCGCCTATGTCAGCGGGTTCCTGCGCACGATCCCGCCCAAGGGTCAGCCGAGACTTGAGGGCGCCGATGCGATGCATGCCTGGGTGCGGGCCTGGTGCGGGCCGAAGATGGGCTGGGTTGACTATGATCCCACGAACGGCGTGCGCGTGGGTGACCAGCATATCGTCGTCGCCTGCGGCCGCGATTATGGGGACGTGGCGCCGGTGCGCGGCGTGGTTCGCACCTCAGGGGACCAGAACAGCAAGCAGGCCGTCGACGTGGCGCCGCTGGAAGATTGAGCCGGCCGATCGCCGCGCTGTCGGGATTCTATCGCACGTGCGGGCTGCGCCTTCCGCGCCACGGTCCGGCAATTCACACGACAAATGTGAAGCTGTATCGCGACTGCCATGGACCCGTATCGCGACCGAGCGCTTTGATCCGGTTGCCTCTGCAATCTTCGACATAGCCGGCGAGATCAACGTGTACGCGCGCTGTTCCACTGGCTATCGCGCCGGCGGCGCGAGCGCGCGCTCGCTGACCTATGACGTGTTTGAAGGAGAAGAAGTCGCCCTACGAAATCGGCGCGAAGGCCTCGAATGGTGACAACTGCGTGTGAGGCGTTGATTCTGCAAAGCTTTCACGGGCAATCGGGGCTTGTTGCCGACGAGCGGGCAGGTGCGTCAGCGGAAGCTTGCGCTTAATCGTTCGGATGCTATACCGCCCCGCCTGACTGCGGAGAGGTGCCGGAGTGGTCGATCGGGACGGTCTCGAAAACCGTTGTACCTTCACGGGTACCGTGAGTTCGAATCTCACCCTCTCCGCCAG
>JBMOGP010000401.1:0-3340 GCA_049318285.1 Hyphomonadaceae bacterium | reverse complement strand
CACCCCCGCCTACGTCTATTCCGACGCCACCCTGCGCCGGCACTACCGCGTGCTCGCGGATGCCTTCGCTGATCGCAATGTCCTCATCGCCTACGCCGTGAAGGCGAACTCCAATCTCGGCGTCATCGCGACTCTGGCCGCAGAGGGCGCGGGCGCCGACGTCGTCTCAGGTGGCGAGATGCTGAAGGCGATGGCGGCGGGCGTGCCCGCAAACCGCATCGTCTTCTCCGGGGTCGGCAAATCGGAAGCCGAGATCCGGCTTGGCCTGGAGCATGGCATCTTCCAGTTCAACGTCGAATCGATGCCTGAACTCCATCGCCTCTCCCGCATCGCGCAAGAGATGGGCAAGCGCGCGCCCATCGCCTTCCGCGTCAACCCGCATGTGGAGGCCGGCGGTCACACCCACATCTCCACCGGAACGCCCGAGACCAAGTTCGGTATCGCCTGGCACGAGGCTGACGCCTTCTATGACGAGGCCAGTCGCCTGCCCAACATCGACCCCATCGGCGTCGCGGTTCACATCGGCAGCCAGATCCTGCGCATCGATCCCATGCGCGCCGCGTGGGAGAAGGTCGTCTCCCTTGCTCGCCGCCTGCGCGACCGTGGCTTCAACATCCAGCGGGTCGACTTCGGCGGCGGCCTGGGCGTGCCCTACAAGGACGGCGAGGCCCCCGACAGCCCGACCATCTACGCCCGCCAGGCGCGGGAGGTGCTCGGGAACCTCGACGTGCAGCTCGTACTGGAACCCGGCAGGCTGATCGCGGGCAATGCCGGAGTTTTGATCTCGCGGGTCGAGTACATCAAGGAGCGCGACGGGCGCATCTTCGTCATCCTTGACGCAGGCATGAATGACCTGCTGCGCCCGGCCCTCTATGCCGCCCACCATGAGGTTCTGCCCCTCCGCACCCCCGCAATGGGCGCAGAACGGCGCGCTGTCGACATCGTTGGACCCATTTGCGAGAGCACCGACCGCTTTGCCAAGGACCGCCCCATGCCCCCCCTCAAGGAGGGTGATCTGGTGGCGTTCATGACAGCCGGGGCCTACGGTGCCACATTGTCGTCCCAGTATAATTCGAGACCACTGGTTGCGGAGGCGCTGGTTCGGGGCGATGCTTGCGTGGTCGTCCGTCGTCGGCCGACATTCGATGAAATGATCGCCCTCGAACGGGCCCCGGATTGGATAACGAGTGGCTGACGGATCTGGCCTGAGGGAAAAGCTCGACGCCCGCATCTCGGTGGCGCGCCGCAAGCTCTTCTGGCCGTCGCTCGTCCGCTCGGCCCTTCCGGCCGCTCTCTGGTTCACGGGCTTTGCCGTCTTCTGGCTGACCGGGCTCTACACCGCCATGCCCCCCGAGGCGCAGGCGATGGCCGGCGTCGTCTTCTGGATCGGCCTCCTCACCTTCTCCCTCCTCGGCCTCAAAGTGTGGCGCAACCCCACCGATGACGAGGCGCGCGACCTGATCGACTCGTCGATCGAGGGCCGTCCGCTCAGCGTCTGGACCGACCGCCCGTCCAAGGCCGACACGACCGGCTGGACGCTCTGACAGGAACACCGCGACCGCATGGCCGCGCTCGCCCTCAGGCAGGGCCGCATCGATGTCACGCCGCACTGGAAGCAGGCCGATCCGTTCTACCTCCGCTTTGCCATGCCGGCAGTCCTCGTCGTCGCCGGCGTGATTGCGGGCGGCGCCGTGATCGATCGCACGGGCAAAGGCCTGTTCCCCGATTTCGGTGCACTGTTCGGCGCCCACACGCTGAAGATCGAGGCGTGGATTACCCCACCGACCTACACCGGCTCAGCGCCTTTCATCCTCACGCCAGGCGAAGTCGCCAAGGCGCCCGAAGGCTCAGAGATCACCATCCGCATCATAGGCCCTGGCCGGCCGCAGGTCAGCGTGATGCCAACTGCTGGGGGGGCCGTCTCGCTCGACCCACTGCCCGGCATAGATGGCGCCTATGAGGCCCGCGTCATCGTCGGTGAGCCGATGCGCGTCGCCGTCAACTTCTGGGGTGAACGCGGCAGCTTCCCCTTCACCATCATCGACGATGCAGCGCCGACCGTGTCCTTCCTCGAGCCACCCAAGCTGGGCGAGGGCGACCGTACCGAGTTCAAATACGCTTTGGCCGACGACTATGGCGTCGAAAGGCTCGAGATGATTGCCTACCGCATCGACACGCCGACCGCAGCCGGCATGATCGAGGAAGCAACGCCGATCGAAACCGTCACCCTCTCGCCCAAGGAAGAGGAAGGCGATTTCAGCCAGGATCTCGTCCGCCATCGCTGGGCCGGGCTAGACGTGATGGTCAAGCTGCGCGCCACCGACGCCGCCGGCCAGGTCGCCGAGAGCGAACCCGTCGCCTACCGAATCCCCGAAAAGATCTTCCTCCAGCCCAACGCCCGCATGGCGCAGGAAGCGCGCCAGGTCCTGCTGCGCAATCATGAGGAATACTCCACGCCCGAAGGCGCCGACAGCTTCACCGCCGTCGAAGGCGCCGGCTACAACGCCATCGCCTCCGCGGCCGCGAACCGCCTCAGCTGGGCGCCAAAGGAGATCAAGCGCTCCGTTATGGTACTCGATGCGATCACCTGGCGCGCAGAAGACTATTTCGAGGACCCGGTCATTTATCTCGGCCTGCGCAATGCACGCGGCCTGCTCGACAGCGCCGCCAACCGGCAAGAGGCCGAAGACGCCGAAGGCCTGTTGTGGGAGATCGCGCTCCAGGCCGAGTTCGGCTCGCTCGCCGACGCCACCGCCGCGCTTGAGGCCGCCCGCCGCGCACTGGAAGACGCTCTCCGCCGCGGCGCTTCGGAAGAAGAAATCAAGCGCCTGATGGACATGTACGAACAGGCCATCGAGAACTACCTCGCCGCCCAGATGGCCGAGGCGCTGCGCAACGGCAACGTCACGCAGGGCGACCAGATGCAGGGCATGCAAGGCGGCGGCGGCCCGCAGATGGGCGACGATGAACTCACCCGCATGCTGCAGGCCCTGCGCGACCTCGCCGAAACCGGCGCGCGCGATCAGGCTCGCCAGCTGCTCAACGACATGCAGCGCATGCTCGAGCAGATGGAGAACATGCAGATCCAGATGGGCCGCGGCGGACAGGGCGGACAGCAGCCCGACGGCCCGATGAACCGCGCCATGAACCGCGCGCTACAGGACACCAATCGCGCGATGAATGATCAGCGCGATCTCAACGACGCTACCGAAGAAGCCCAGCGCGACGGCTCGGGCGCCCAGAAGGGCCAGGAACTCGCCGACCAGCAGCGCCAGCTGCGCGAACGCCTCGAACAGCAGCAGCGCTCCGGCGGCGGCCAGCCGCAACAGCCCGGCGGCCA
>JBMOGP010000400.1:0-3361 GCA_049318285.1 Hyphomonadaceae bacterium | reverse complement strand
CGGCAGGATCGCACCAACCCGAAGGCCGACTGGTATGTGTGGGCCGACCCCAAGCCCGACGGCGCGCCGCCGAATAACTGGCAGGCGTGGTTCGGCGGGCCGACGTGGACGTGGGAACCTCGGCGGAGGCAGTACTTCCTGCACAACTTCCTGTCGACGCAGCCGCAGCTGAATTACCACAATCCTGACGTGCCCGCGGCGATCACAGATGTGGCGCGATTCTGGTTGCGACTGGGCGTCGATGGCTTCAGGCTCGATGTTGCGAACTACTACGTCCATGATGGGAAGCTGCGGGACAATCCCCCCTCGAATGATCCGGCGCCTGCGCTTCCGCGCAACATGCAGGTGCACCAGTTCAACTCGAACCAGCCCGAAACGCTCGCCTTCGTCGCCAAGATCCGCGAGGTCGTGGATGGACACGGCGACAACATGACGGTGGGCGAGCTGGCGCCGGGTTCGTACGGGCTGATGGCGGAGTACACGCGTGGGCGGGACCGGCTGCACACGGCGTATGCGTTCGACTTCCTGGGCGCGTGGCCGGGCGTGGAGAAGATGGCCAGCATTCTCTCGCAATGGGGCGAGGGCCCGGACGATGGCTGGCCGAGCTGGGCGTTCTCCAACCATGATGTTACGCGCGTGGCGACGCGGTGGGGCGAGGCGATCGGCGCCACCGCGCCGCGTGCCGCGCCGCTGTTCATGGCGCTTCTGCTAAGCCTGCGCGGGACGCTCTTTCTTTATCAGGGCGAGGAGCTGGGCCTGCCTGAGGGCGACGTGCCGTTCGAGAAGCTGCAGGACCCGTGGGGCATTGCGGGATGGCCCGCCACGAAGGGGCGCGATGGATGTCGCACGCCGATGCCGTGGAAGGATGAGGTCATGGCGGGCTTCACCAGGGCGAAGGAGTCGTGGCTGCCGGTGGATGCGCGCCAGCGTGTGCTTGCGGTGGAGAAGCAGGAGAAGCTGACCGAGTCTATGCTGCACACGACGCGCGAATTGATCGGCTTGCGCAAGACGAGCGTTGCTTTGAGCGCAGGCGCGTTCAAGGTTGTGGAGGCCAGGGACGGCTTGCTTGTGTTCGACCGGATCGGCGATAAGCAGACGATCCGCTGTGCGTTCAACTTCGCGACGTCACGGGCGGAGGTCGCATTGGAAAGCAAGCCGGAGGTGCTGTGGGCGGCTGACGCAGTGTTCGCGGGCGGCAAGTTGAAGATGGAACCGCACGCGGTTGCGATCATGCGGCTTGTCTAGTGGCCGGTTGATTTCGAGAAGACCTGCATCACGACGACGCCCGTGATGATGAGGCACATGCCGATGATGGCGGCGGCATCGAGCTTCTGCCCGAACAGGACCCACCCGACAATGGCGACAAGCGAGATGCCCGCACCTGCCCAGATGGCGTAGGCGACGCCGATGGGGATGGTCTTGAGGGTCAGCGACAGGAAATGGAAGGCCACGCCGTAGCCGACCACGACGACGACTGACGGCCACAGCTTCGTGAAGCCCTCTGATGCTTTGAGGGCGGATGTGCCGATGACTTCGGCGATGATCGAGATGGCGAGGTAGACATACGGCATCGGCGGCTCCAGCTTTTCACGTAGCCTAGTGAAATGCTGCGAGCGGTAAACGTTCACAAGAGGCCGCGGGGTCGCTAGGGTTGGGGTATGATCCGCGTCCAGACGGCACCCTTCGATCCCCATGCAGAGACTGCGGCCTTCGCGGAGGGCTGTGGCGAGGCAGGGGCGTTGGCGTCGTTTGTGGGATCTGTCCGCAACAGCGCGCATGGTGGTGTGGTCACTGCGCTGGAGCTCGAGGCGTATCCGGGCTTCACGGAGAAGCAGATTACGAAGATCGAAGCGGACGCGCGGGGGCGGTTCGACCTGATCGACACGCTGGTGATCCATCGCCATGGGCGGATGACGCCGGGCGATGCGATCGTGCTGGTGGCGGCGCTGTCGAAGCACCGCCGGGAGGCGCTGCAGGCCGTTGACTATCTGATGGATCGCCTCAAGACGGAGGGGCCGTTCTGGAAGCGCGAAGTGCGTCCGGATGGCGCTGAATGGATCGAGCCGCGCAGCGATGATCGCGAATCGCATGCGCGCTGGACTTCTGGTTCCAAGACTGGGGAGTAGACCATGACCGGACCTGCCTATCCGCCGCTGACCGCCCCGGGCGGGAAGATGGTCGACACAATGCCGTTCAAAGCGCTGCGCATCTGCGTGATGACGATCTCGGACACGCGAACGGACGAGACGGATACGTCGGGCCATCTGCTGGCAGATCGCGTGAGGGAGGCCGGCCATGAGGTGGCGGACAAGGCCATCGTGCCGGACGAGGTGAACGCCATCCGCGCCGTGGTGCGCAGATGGATTGCCGATCCGGCGATCGACGCCGTGGTGACGACGGGCGGTACGGGCCTCACCGGACGCGATGTGACGCCCGAGGCGGTGCGGCCACTGTTCGACAAGGAGATCGAGGGGTTCAATGTCGTCTGGCACCTGGTGTCATTCCAGTCGGTCGGCACGTCAACGCTGCAGTCGCGCGCATGCGCGGGTGTCGCCAATGCGACCTTCATCTTCTGCCTGCCGGGATCGAACGGCGCAGTGAAGGATGGCTGGGACAAGCTTATCCGCTGGCAGCTCGATAGCCGCCACATGCCGTGCAACATGGTTGAGCTGATGCCGCGGTTGCTGGAGAGTTAGCCTCTTCTGAGCGTTTGCTCACATCGCTATCTGTAGCGGGCATCACAGGGACGAATCCATGAAAAGCCGCCGCCTGGGCCGTAGCCCGATTTTCGTGTCCGACATCTGCATGGGGACGATGACGTTCGGCAACCAGGCCGATGAAGCGATGTCGCATCGCATTCTCGACAAGTCGTTCGAAGCGGGGATTACCTTCTACGACACTGCTGAAAACTATCCCGTGCCGCCGGACGCGAAGTATGCGGGTAGGACGGAGGAGATTGTCGGGCGCTGGATGAAGACCAAGCCGCGCGACGCCGTGCTGATCGCGACGAAGGTTTCGGGTCCGAGCCATGGCTGGATCAAGTCGGCGCAGCGCGAAGGCATGACGGCGCTGGACCGGCACAATGTTGTGCGCGCCATCGAGGCGAGCCTGAAGCGCCTGCAGACTGACTATGTCGATCTCTACCAGACGCACTGGCCCGATCATGGCGTCGCGTATGACGAGCATATGGCGGCGCTCGATGATCTTGTGACGGCGGGCAAGGTCCGGGTGATCGGGTGTTCGAACGAGACGAGCTGGGGACTGATGAAGTCACTGGCGACGTCTGACAAGCTGGACATCGCACGTCACGAGTCGATCCAGAACAATTTCAGCCTGAACAATCGCCGCTTCGAAGACGAGC
>JBMOGP010000399.1:0-3392 GCA_049318285.1 Hyphomonadaceae bacterium | reverse complement strand
AATCCAAGCACGTGCCTTTCTTCAAGGCGGGGAAAGAGCTGCGCTCGCGGCTCAATAACGGGCACGATCCAGAGGACCGCGACTAGGCGGCATTCCACCTGATCTGGGGGCCAATCTGGGGGCCCAACCTGAGGGCATGTCCCTTCTTCCGGAATCATGCTGTAGGCTGTTGGCTGGCGTCTCGACACTGCTACGGGCGCATCGGCGCCGATGTCGATCCATGGACGAAAAGGGGTGAGGCCGTGTTCAAGGAATTCCGTGAATTTGCGTTGCGGGGGAACGTCGTCGACCTTGCGGTCGGTATCATCATCGGCGCGGCGTTCGGCGCGATCGTCAACTCGCTGGTCAGTGACATCATCATGCCGATCATCGGCTATGTGACCGGGGGCATGGACTTCAGGGACCTGTCCTATGTCCTGAAGCCTGGCGCGACCGGCGCAGATGGAGCGGTGATCCCGGCGGTCGAGATCCGCTATGGCCTGTTCATCAACCTGATCATCAACTTCGTCATCGTCGCCTTCGCCCTGTTTATTCTCATCAAGGGGATGAACCAGCTGAAGCGTAAACAGGAAGCAGCGCCTGCGCCGCCGCCCGAGACGCCGGCGGATGTAAAGCTCCTGTCCGAGATCCGCGACTTGCTTGCAAAGCGTCCTTGAGGTATTAAGAAGTCCTTGAGTAGAGTCTGTAGTGTACGGAAGGGGCAGCCAGCGCGCTGCCCTTTCTGCATTTCCGGCTGCATTTCTGGCCCCTGATGCTCCAGGCGAAATCCGGGCCCCCTGGCGGAGCGGCGGCACATGGCCAGCGTCAAGATCTGCGGGATCACCAGCGAGCCGGACCTCGAAATGGCCGTGGAGGCCGGGGCGGACATGGTGGGGTTCGTCATTGTCGAGACGAGCCCGCGCTTTGTCAGTTTCGAGCGCGCGCAGGCGCTGATCCGGCGCGCAGCCGCGCTCGGGGCGGAGCCCTGGGTGGTGGCGACGATGGCGATTCCCTGGCTCGACAGGCTGGTCGAGGCGACCGGCGAGATCGGCGCGGTGCAGCTGCACGGCAAGGAAAGTCCGGGCCGGGTGGCGGCGTTCGCACGCAGGCATCCGCTTGTGCCGGTGATCAAGGCGATGGGTGTATCCTCGAAGCGCGACCTTGCCGATGCCGAAGCGTTCGATGCCGCCGATGCTTTCCTGTTCGACGCCAAGCCGCCCGCCGGTGCGGATCGCGAGGGCGGGCACGGGCAGACATTCGACTGGTCGATCCTCAAGGGCTTTCGCATCCATGATCATGAGGACTGGACGCTGTCGGGCGGACTGACGCCGGAGAATGTCGCCGAGGCGATCGCTAAGTCGGGGGCGCCGGCGGTGGATGTGTCGTCGGGCGTGGAGGCGAGCCCGGGCGTGAAGGATCCAGCGAAGGTGCGGGCGTTCATCGCGGCTGCGAAGCCGGACGCGGCGTAGGGCTCACCGGCGCGGATGCCCCCAGGCATGTTGCAGGGCGCTCCGGCGTCGCCGGGTGGCAAGCGCGCGTAATGCCTCTTTCCTGTCACATGCGGGCTATGTCTCTATGTCACAAACCTCGCGGTCCGCGTTTTTGTTGATTCGCCAAGCCCCAAGAAGGAAGATGCATGTCTCTCAATCTCGAAACCTCACTGCTCGACCCGCGCCTGATCCTCGCCATGCTCCATGCCGACCCGCTCCTCCTCGCGTCTGACGACGAGGAAGAGGACGAAGACGAGGAAGCGGAAGACGACGAAGACGAGGACGAGGACGAGGAAGCGGAAGCGGAAGAGGAAGAGGAAGAGGACGAGGACGACGAAGACGAGGAAGACGAAGACGATGACGGCGACGACGAGGAAGACGAAGAGTAGCTGAGCCGGCTTCCGCTCGCTGGCGACATTGTCGGCGAGCGGCCTCGGGGGAGATTTTCCACGAAGCGCTTGCAGGATCGCAGGGCGCTTCTGGCGCCGATGCGCCGATGCTCAGTCTCCGAACCCCACGAATATCGCTGCTTCCTCGATCGGCTTGCGTTCCGAGACGACGGCGTTGGCGGGGAAGGTGTCGTCGGGCCAGCCGAGCGCGATGCTCTTCATGATGACCTGATCGGCGGCGATGCCGGCGTGCTCGCGCACCACGGGCGATTGCATGATGCCCTGGCTGTTGATGACCGTGCCGAGGCCGCGTGACCAGGCAGCGTTCACCAGCGCATTGGCGACCCCGCCACAGTCGAAGGGGGAGTCATCGCTGCCGTCGACGTCGCGGTCATAGGTGATGATGACGCACACCGGCGCGTCGAACTGTCGGAAGCCGCGCATCACCCAGTCCTGGCGCGCATCCTTGTCGTCGCGTGCAATGCCCATCGCGCTGAACAACTGCTTGGCGACGCCGATCTGGCGCTCGCGGTGCTTGCCGGCGAAGGGCTGGCCGATCCGGAACTCGCGCGAATGCGGGATGCCGGCCATGTTGCGCTCGGTGTTGCCGGCGCGGATACGGTCCAGCGGCTCGCCGGTGATGACGTAGAAATGCCAGGGCTGGGTATTCATCGAGGTCGGCGCCCGCATGGCGAGCGCGAGGACCTCTTCGATGAGCTTCCTTGGCACGGGGTCGGGCTTGTAGCCGCGGATGCTGCGGCGGCCGAGGACAACCTGATCATACTGCATTTATGGACCTCTGACCTTCAGAAAGCGGGTCAGTTGAACTGTCCGGGGGCGATTGGCAAGGCAGGCTGGCGCTGAGCAGGGCGCTTGGCACTCGGCCGCCTGAATGCTTGAAGAAGGCCTGGACGTTCAGCCGGTGGGAGAATGGGAATGAGCGCGAAGCGGGCCGGAGCTGTGGCAGTCATGGCGGGTGTCCTTGCCATGGCCGGACTGGCGGTGGCGCATGCCAACGACTCGACCGCCGAACTGCGCGCAGGCGGGCTTCACCTGATCCGGAGCGATGTCATCGACATGGTGTCGGAGGACCTGTTCGTGTCGACCGGGGAAATCCGGGTGAAGTATGTCTACCGCAATACATCGGACGCGGATGTGACCACGCGCGTCGCCTTTCCGCTTCCCGACATCGGCTGGGAGTTCGGTGAGGCACCTGTTGACCTGCCGAACCCGTCCTCGCCGAACTTCGTCGATTTCCGCACCAGCGTGGATGGCAATGACATTCCGCTCGACGTCGAGATGCGGGCCGTGCTCGACAGCGGGCTGGATGTGACCGAACGGGTCAAGGCTGCCGGCCTGCCATTTCATGTCACCAGTTTCGAGGCGTGGGACAAAGCGCAGACCCGTCTCCCGCTGGCGCTCGCAAACCAGCTTCGCGATGAAGGCGTGATCTGGCTCGATCTCGATCCCGATACGGGGGAGATCGCCTACCTGCGTCCTGCCTGGACGCTGAAGACGACCTTCCATCGCATGC
>JBMOGP010000398.1:0-3401 GCA_049318285.1 Hyphomonadaceae bacterium | reverse complement strand
AGAAGGCCCACACGCTCGCGACTCTGTGGAAGCCTGGCATGTCGCTCATGGAACTGGTGTTCGACAATCAGGCCTGCGCGCTTTCGATCGCAATCGCCAACGAAGGCTACATCGTGCGCCGCCTTGGCGTCGAAGCGCACATCAAGGTCTGCACGCCGGCGCAGGCCGAGCTGCACGCGCGGCTGCCCGAAAAGCAAAAGCCCGATACCTCGAAGCTTATCATCAGCCCGATGCCCGGTCTGGTCGTCTCCGTGGCAGTCGCGGTCGGGCAGGAAGTGAAGTCGGGGGAAGCTGTCTGCATCGTCGAGGCCATGAAGATGCAGAATATCATTCGCGCGGAAGCCGACGGTGTCGTGAAGGCAGTCAACGCTGCGACAGGCGCCAGCGTCGCGGCTGACGAGGTGCTCGTCGAATTCGCGTAAGGTCGGCCTATCGGACGCGGGGCCTGCCTGCTATCTACTGTCAGTTATTTGTCCGGGGAGGGCGACATGCGGCTTTTGGCAATGGTTTTCGCAGCCGCGGTGTGTTCCGCCTGCACCACGACAGCGCCGGCGGTGACGACGGCTAAGGCGCAGCCGCTCCCTCCCATGCCACTCAACGTCGCGATGACGGAGGTGTTCGACGGCAAGGCGCTGCGCGTCATCCTGTGCGGCACATCCTCGCCGCTGCCTGATCCCGGCCGCGCCAAGGCCTGCACGATCGTCGTCGCGGGCGACAAGGCCTATGTGATCGATACCGGTCCGGAAAGCTGGGAGCAGCTCCAGCGCATGCAGTTTCCTGGATCAAGGATCGCCGGAATCTTCATAACTCACTTCCACTCCGACCATATCGGTGATCTCGGCGAATTCCGAATGCAGACGATGGTCGCTGGTCGCCGCCAGATGCTGCCGGTTCATGGGCCTCGCGGCGTCGCCAATCTCGTTGCAGGGTTCAATCTTGCCTATGAGGAAGACGCGCGCCTCCGTCTTGCCCATCACGGCGAGGCCGTGATCGACTTGGCCAGCTCTGCGCTTGTCCCGAAGGAGTTCGGCAAGGCCTTTCTGGGCAAGCTCGATGCCGAAGAGGTCATACTTCGCGATGGCGATCTCACGGTCACCGCCTTCGAAGTCGACCACGATCCCATACGTCCCGCTGTCGGCTATCGCTTCGACTGGAAGGGCAGGTCGGTTGTCATGTCAGGCGATACAGCCCTTTCCGCCAACTTCACCGCAAATGCCAAGGGCGCCGACGTACTTGTTGCCGAATCGCTCGCACCCAACCTTATTGGCATGGCGCAGCAGCAGATGAACGCGGCCGGCAATGCGCGTGCAGCAAAAATCATGGCGGACATTCCCGACTACCACATCAGCCCGGTCGATGCGGCGAAGACTGCCAACGAAGCCGGCGTGAAGCTGCTTGTCTACACCCACCACATTCCGTCGGCTCAGGTGAATCTGCCGCCCTACTTCGCGGGCGTCGCCGCGATACGCCCAGCCAATTCATGGGTCATCGGCTGGGACGGACTGCGCATCGACCTGCCTGCCGGCTCGTCTGACGTGAGGCAGGGTGAACTGCTGCCGAAGCCCGGCTGAATCGAGCCTGCTTCATCATCGTCCCTTGTCGTTCGCACGCCAGTGACGAATTCGGCAGGTATCCTGTCCGTGTTCGCACAGGCAAAGACCATGGAGGCGGCAAACTCCCCGCCACTGGACAATTTCATCTGCCGTCCCCTAATCCGCTCTATGCCGTTGATCTATGTCGATGCCGACGCATGTCCCGTAAAGGAAGAAGTCTACAAGGTTGCGCGCCGCGTCGGGTGGGACGTCCGTGTGGTCGCGAACTCCTTCATCCGAACGCCGAGGGAGCCACGCATTCAGTTCGTACTGGTTGATGCCGGTGCCGACGCCGCCGATGACTGGATCGCTGAACGGGCCATGTCGGGTGATGTGGTGGTAACCAATGACATACCACTCGCAGCTCGCGCGTTGGAGAAGGGCGCTGAAGTTATCTCGCCGACCGCGAAGGTCTTCACGACAGCCATGATTGGCTCGGCTCTCGCGACGCGCGGCCTGATGGAGCACTTGCGTTCATTCGGCGAGATCACCTCCGGCCCCCCGCCGTTCGCTACGAAGGATCGCTCCGCTTTCCTGTCCGCGCTCGACGCGGCGATCAACCGGGCGAAGCGGGCGCAGGCATAAGGTTGCATGCTCACATAAGGAAAGTCCGCACTCGCGATCAAGCGCCGTTGCGCGCCTCTGGCCGGGATGCCCGCAGCCTCGAAAGGATAGGGCATGCAGGCGCTCGGCAGGGCGCTCTGGGGCATTGAAAGCCACATTCGCGAGCCTTTTTGGCTCGTTGACGTTGCCCGGCTGTCCGGGCTGTCGCGCTTTCACATAGCGCGCACCTTCTCATCCATCGCCGGGCTGCCGGTGCTTGACTTTGCGCGTGCCCAACTGCTCGGCCAAGCCGCCTGACGTCTTGCCGACGGGGCCCGCGACATTCTCCAGGTAGCGCTTGCCGTCGGCTATGGTTCGCACGAGGCTTTCACGCGCGCGTTCCGCGATCAGTTCGGCCTCACGTCCGAACATGTTCGCGCCTGGCGTTCCCTCGCCAATCTGCCGATCACGGAGCCCATCCGCATGCCAGACCACCCCACCAAAAGCATAGCGCCCGATCGCTTCGGCGCAGGCGCGACAATGCTCTTTGTGGCCATGCGCCGTTGTTTCCGCTTCGAGGATCGCGCGGGAATTGCTTCGCTTTGGCACGCCTTCGGGCCGCGCCTTGGGCCGATCAATACGTCCCGGGGGAGCTGCGTTTGGACCCTGCCTGGCTCCCGCCGATCCCGGCGACGAAGTGGGCTTCGATTGTGCGCCGGCTGTCGAGGTCAGCAGCCTGACTGATGTTCCTGAAGGCCTGTCCGGCATCGGCAATGCGCCGCGCGCATAGGCCGTCTCCCGTCATGCTGGCCGCGTGTCTACCCTGGCCGCCAGGTGCGCCGCTGCCGGGTAATGGCTCGCCGTCTCTGGCCACCAGCCGGCAGACTGCGCGATGCAGATGGTCGAGCGCTACGGACCGGGGTTCGATCTGGGTTCAGGCAATGGCGGATGCGAGGCCTCGATACCTGTGGCTGCGAAGGTGGCGTAAGATGGCGGAGGAGTTGTTCGGCGACCGATGATCCCATCTAGGTCCCGTGGAGATTTGCGCCGATCCTTCTGTCAGGGTGTCTCAATTTTGCATCACCCCAAAGGGCATGATTCTGCCCCCTGGCGCCGGCTGAATCCCCATCGGCGCGATTACTTGCTGCTAGGGGCTTCATTGCATGCCGGAAAACGTGTGACCAATGCGACCCGTCCAGGTTGAAAAAGCAACGCGAAAGGCACTTCCGGAGCGCCCCCGTATCGCCAACGAAAAAAAAAGCGTGT
>JBMOGP010000397.1:0-3405 GCA_049318285.1 Hyphomonadaceae bacterium | reverse complement strand
ATAGCCCTTGATGTCGCTTACCCACCCGAGCGGTCCAAGATTGGTGTTGCGGACGCAGAGTGGTTTGCCGCTGCGGGGCATTGATCCGCGATAGAGCGGATTGTCATCGAGCAGGCTGAGCACTTCTGCCAGCAGCGATGTCTGGGCGGGCCGGTCGAAGTATTCTGGCAGGAAGCGGAAGCCGTCGATCATGCAGGCAAGATAGGCGCACGCCGCCGTCACGTCGCCGGCAATGCGACAGGAATGGCAGCCATATCGTCGACGTCCAAAACAGACCGGTTTCCTGCCCTCGGCGGATCGGACTGCAAGGGTGGTCGTTGCGGCCCATGATTGCCGTTGGTCATTCAAGCCTGGGAAGGCCCGGGGATACTGGGGCAGCTCAGCCTGTTGGACGGTCAGACTGGATTTCCAACGCCCGTGGCCGGCCTCGGTGTCGCGTCCTTGCGCACGCCGCTGAGGACCTGGCGCAGCCGACCGAAGCCTAGCAGCGGACGTCCACGTTGTCGGGTATGATCGAGCCCGACATATAGAAGAACGCGCTTGTTTCACCGGGGGCAAGCGACACTTCGACCGTATAGCCGGTGTTGTAGGTCAGCACATAGTCTGCCGTCGTATCTGCATTGTTGGTCACGCGCTGATAGGTCTGGTTGTTGACGCGTCCATACTCCCAGTTGCCAGGGCAGCTGCCGGTCAGGGGTTGGCTGTCGCTGATATCATCGTAAAACAAACCGTCGGCAAGGCTCATGTCGTCGGCGACCATGGCGAGTGATGTCGCCAGCTCGACGCACGCGGCGAGCGGCAGCATAGCGGCAATGACGATGACAGGCAGAGACTTCACGGCGTTTCCCCGACACAAACTCCCACCCACGGTCACGATGGAAAGTCCCTGACCGGGCGTCAACCCGCCAGTCGCCAAAGCCGATCGATGATGCGTGGCGAACACACGCGGCTTCGGCACCGTCCAGACTATTGAGCATCCCATGCGTCGATGCCGCCATCCAGGCTGCGCACGTCAAAACCGTGCTCGCTGAGATATGTTGCCGCTTTCTGGCTGACCCATTTGCCTTTGACGCAGTAGACGACAACCGGCCTGTCCCTGGGCAGCGCGCTGACCCAGTCAGCTATGCCCTCGGGATCGCGGCGGATCGCGCCGGCTATCATTGTGGGGTTGGCGTCAAAATCTTCACGCAGCCGCACGTCCACAAGCGTAACCCCATCGGGCGCTTGCGCTTTCAGGTCCGCGACAGAGGCTGTGCGTGTGTATGCCGGCCTGTCGCCATTCCGGAAGACATACGCGCCGGATGCTGGCGAGCATGACGCTGCCAACAGGAGCGTGAAGGCACAGAGTATCGTTCGCATATTGCCTCTCACGATGCGGTGGTGGTCCGCTCCAGGGTTTGAGGACCAGGGGCATAGCGCCAATGACGTGTTGTGGCGACGTCGCGCCGAACCTCCGTGCAGGTAACGAAAGGCAACTGACGCGCGCTGCGGCCGCAGGCAGGAAAGCGGCGGGCCTGGCGTTCATGGCCCGAAACGGACATTGCATCCAGAGATGGCCGCGTTAGCGTTGGGGCGCGTCCACGTGACGGCCAGCAGCACGCTGCTCGCGATCGGCCGCGTCTTGCTGGGCGGCCTCGCTGACGGTGGGCGCGGTTCATGGCAGGGCCGCGGTGATTGGAGGAGGAAGGTTCATGAAGCGACAACGGA
Organism: Hyphomonadaceae bacterium; assembly: GCA_049318285.1. GTDB lineage: Bacteria > Pseudomonadota > Alphaproteobacteria > Caulobacterales > Hyphomonadaceae > UBA7672. The sequence continues at coordinate 1,698 of JBMOGP010000397.1, read as the reverse complement.
CCCGTGGCGCCATGGTGTGTGCGCCCCAGCGAAATCTGGCTGGCCTGGCGATCAACGCTGTAATGTCCTTGCGGTGGATGTTTCTTGCCTGTGTGCTGGCGACGGGCGCCGCGCTGGCGCAGCCCGCCGCGTTTGCCCAGCGTTACACGCCAGCGCCGGCGAGCGCCGACGGCATCGGCAAGCGCTATATGGGGCGCGAGATCGCTGCGGTGATGGGATGGCAGGGTGCAGGATGGCTCGAGCGGGAGGAACGTGAGCGCGAAGAGCGCACCGACCTTTTGCTGGCCGCCCTGGCGCTGCGTCCCGGCATGGTGGTGGCCGACATCGGCGCCGGCACCGGTTACCTGTCGCGGCGCATGGCGCCGACGGTGATGCCAGGCGGCAAGGTCTTTGCTGTCGATGTACAGCCGGAAATGATCAGCATGCTTCAGGCCAGCGCCAGGAGCAGCGGCCTGACGCAGATCGAGGCGCAGCTGAGCTCTGTCGACGACGTCAAGCTGCCTGCCGCTTCGGTGGACCTGGCAGTCATGGTCGATGTCTATCACGAGCTGGCTTACCCCTACGAGGTGATGGCCAGCCTGCTGAAGGCCCTCAAGCCCGGCGGCCGCGTCGTCTTCGTGGAGTACAAGGCGGAGGATCGCGGCGTGCCCATCAAGCAGCTGCACAAGATGAGCGAGGCGCAGATCAAGCGCGAGGCTGCTGTCTTCCCGCTGGAGTGGGAACGCACTGTGAGCACGCTGCCCTGGCAGCATGTGGTCGTGTTCCGGAAAAGGGGCTGAAGGCGCGCTGCGATAGGGGCCGAGCCGTGCAGGCAGCGGCCTCAGGGCCCGTGCTGGCCAGCCGGCGCCAGACTGAGGACGGTTGGCGTACAATCGGGCGTGAGGCGATCGAGATTCGATTGCCGGACAGAACACTGCAGAGCGATGACTTCTGACGAAGTCCTGCCTGACCTCGAAGGAAAGGGCGAACCGCAGCTGACGAGCGACCTCGCCGTCGGCAAGATTGTGGCGTGCCGTGTATTGATGGCTGCCTCCTTCAAGAGCACCCTGCCTATGCCAAGGCTGCTCGTCGGGAGGTCTCGATGCCGGATCGCGAATCTGTTGGTGCATTCGCCATCGTTCCAAGCAACGATCTCACCTCTGCCATTCCATTCTGGGAACGACTGGGATTCTCGCGCACGGGCGGGGACGATCAGTACGTCATCATGGAGGGCTGGGGGTGTGAGGTTCATCTGACACAGGCCGGCGGCGGTGCATGGCGCGTTCCGGCGGAGAACAACCCCTTCGGTGTTTTCATTCGCACCCCGCGGGTTGAGGATATCGCGGCGCGCGCGGACGACCTCGTTATCCGGCCGGGAGGCGTGCTCCGCCATCGCGAATGGGGCATGTACGAGGTCGGAATTGCCGGACCGGACAATCTCCTGGTCCGGATCGGATGGCCGTCCTCTCTGATCGGCACCGGCTGATTTGAACGACGCTTCAGAGCGTGTCGTCTGCTGGAAGCGGCCGCTGCCTCAGCCCAGGTCCCTGAGCGAGGCGACGAGGTCCGTCTTCTCCCATGAGAAGCCGCCATCGGCGTCGGGCTCGCGGCCGAAATGGCCGTAGGCGGCGGTGCGGGCATAGATCGGCTTGTTGAGGCCGAGGTGCGTGCGGATGCCGCGCGGGCGCAGGTCCATCACTTCGCCGAGACGCTTTTCGA
>JBMOGP010000396.1:0-3411 GCA_049318285.1 Hyphomonadaceae bacterium | reverse complement strand
CCTGGATGTTGAAATTCGTACCCTTGATGTCGTCGTCGGCAATCAGGCGCAGGCGGATCTGCTCGGTGATCCACGCATCGTTCACATCGCGGCCGAGGTTCCTGTAGCCGACATTTACCTCGTTCGCGACTTCGTCGACCGATCCCACAGACCAGGCGATACGCTCGGCTTCCTTGCGGTCTTCCTGGCTTGCGACGCGGCCAGACAGCAGCACGAAGCGATCCACCACCGCGACATCGACCTCCATGAAACGGCCGTTCAACCCCGCACTGAGCAGGCGCGTCTTGACTTCGGTGGCCGCGCTTGAATCATCCAGCGCCTCGCCGAATGTGCGGTCGGAGAGACAGCCGCTCAGGATTGGCGCGGCAAGAAGAAGGCAGGCCAGTACGCGTGCAGTCATGGTCGCGATAGCTCCGTCACATTCCCGCACAGTATCTGGCCGCCAGATGCGGCGATTTTCAGGCGCGGTCTACATCTTCTACAGAGGCGATGAGCAGAACGTGAACGAATTCAGAGCCGCGGCGCCAAGATCGATCTCACAGGCCGGCTCGCGCGCGTGGCTGCTGGATCAGCCAGCACCTTCATCTTCGACCGTCTCGCGCAGTTCCAGCGCCCGTTCATAGACATCGCGGCGCTTCAAGCCGAAGCGCTCGGCGAGCTCGGCGGCAATTTCCTTCAACGGGCGCTCCTCGCCCGCTGCGAGGATCGCCGCGTCCACCGTGTTCGCGTCGGCGGCTTCCGCGCCATCGCCCGGCCCGACGAGAACGACGATCTCGCCGCGTGGGGGACCGGCCTCTGCATAGTGCGCTGCAAGTTCCGCCAGCGTACCGCGCCGAACCTCCTCGAACAGCTTGGTCAGCTCCCGCGCGACCACCGCTTCGCGCGCACCCAGCACATCGGCCATGTCGGCGAGGCTTGCAGCAAGACGTGAGGGCCCTTCGAAGAACAGAAGCGTTCCACCCGCGCCCTTCAGCGAATTCAGGAAAGTCCTGCGCGCGCCAGAACGCGGCGGCGGGAAACCTGCGAAGGTGAAACGGTCAGTCGGCAGGCCGGACGAGGCCAGAGCCGCCATGGGCGCAGATGCACCCGGGATGGCAATGACCTTGACGCCCAATGCCGCTGCCTCACGCACCAGCTTGAAGCCGGGGTCGGAAACCAACGGCGTTCCCGCATCCGAGATCAGCGCGATGCGAGCGCCCGTTTGCAATTCCTTAAGCAGCGCCGGCCGCGCCTGCGCGCCGTTGTGGTCGTGATATGGCCGTAATTTCGCAGACACTCCAAAGGCGTTGAGCAGCTTCGCGGCCACCCGCGTATCCTCGGCGCAGACAGCGTCCACGGACGCCAGCGTGTCGAGAGCGCGAAGGGTGATGTCCCTGAGGTTGCCGATCGGAGTGGAAACAACGTAGAGGCCGGGCGCAAGGCCGGGATCGATCCGGAACAGACGCGAAGGCGAGCCTTCGCCCAGGGCCGGGTCGCCTTGTCGGGAATCATCGTCCAGCCTAGGTTCTTCAGCCTCGGCCGGGTCTACCGCCGCATCCTCAGGAGGGGTCGCGCATGTCATCCAGAACTCGGGTCCGTTTCCTTGGCGCTGCGTCCGCGCTGATGCTGGCCGCCACGGCTGCATGCGCAAGCGGCCCGGTGCGGCCGACCACGCCTCTGTCTACCAACGACCTGCGGCCTGATCCAACCCGCCCGATGCGGCCGCCGTCGGCCGATCCTTCGCCGTCAGCCCCCGTGATGCCCACCTTCGCCGACAGCCGCAACGCCTATCTGCCCCGCCACCTGCCAGGCGCCCAGCAGATGAACCTGAAGCGGATCGCCGTCCTGCTGCCCTTCTCCTCCACGAATGCGGAAGTGAAGAAGCAGAGCGAAGGCATCTACAACGCGATCCAGATGGCGCTCTTTCAGGTTGGCGCCGCCGATATCGTGCTCCTGCGCCGCGACGCCACCAGCGCCGACCCCGCCATCGTCGCCGGCATCACCGACGACGCAATCCGCGATGGCGCGATCGCGGTGATCGGCCCCGTCTTTGCCCAGCAGGTATCACCGGTTGCGCGCGAGGCCGCTGAAGTGCGCGCCCCCGTCTTCGCCTTCTCGACGGACGTTTCCGCCATCGGCCAGGGCGCGTATCTCGTCTCGCTGACGCCCTATGCCGAAGTCGAGCGCATCGTCGACTGGGCCGCCAGGGATGGCGTCACACGATTTGCAATGCTTGGCCCAAACAATCAGAACAGCCGCGCGGTCGAACAGGCGCTGCGCAATGCCGCCGCCAGACGCGGCGGGACGGTCGTTGGCGTCGAATACTACACGCAAGGCAATTCCTCGCCGCAGGCCGAGGCGCGCCGCGTCGCGTCGATCATCGAGGCGGAGAACCGCGCCAACCCGAACAAGGTGGCGGTGCTGATCCCCGAAGCGGGCGTCCAGCTGCGCTCTGTCGGCGCACTCCTGCGCGCTGTCGCCAACGTGACCCCGAAAGAGGTGCGCTTCCTCGGCACGGGCCAGTGGAACGACCCCGATGTCTGGCGCGAGCCCGGCCTCTATGGCGGCGCCTTCCCCGCGCCCGATCCGGTATCGGTCGCCGACTTCGAGAAGCGCTACCAGGCCTATTTCGGCGAGACCCCGCCGCGGCTTGCAGCGTTCGGCTATGACGCCGGTGCACTTGCCGCAACGCTTGCGGCCGCCGACCGGCTCGACGCGGCGATGATCCAGCGCGCCGAAGGCTGGGGCGGCGTCAACGGCCTCTTCCGCTTCGGCCCGGATGGCAGCGTCGAGCGCGCGCTCGCCGTGATGCAGCTGCAGACGCAGGGCGGCGTAAAGACTGTCTCCCCGCCGCAGCAGACGTTTGGGTCGGGCAGCTAGCCCGGTCTACGGCGCAATCTCGCTCGCAATCCTGTCTGCCAGCAACCGCCCCGCTGGCGTGAGCGCGATCCTGTCCCCGGAGGCGCTCACAAGCCCCTCGCGCATGAACGCTGCAACACGCGTTGCATCCGGCATCTGGCCCAACGCGTGAACATCACTGACGCGGAACCCCTCGGCGACGCGCAGGCCCATGGCTACGCGTTCGCGCGCATGGGCAAGATCCTCGAGCTTCTCGGCCATCGCCCAGCCGAGACCGTTCGACGTCACCTGCTGCATGTAGTCGCCGGGCCTGTCGGCCGCTTCCGTCGCCCAGCGCTCCTCGCCCTTCGTGAAGCGGCCGTGCGCGCCCGGCCCAACGCCCGCCCAGTCACCCGATGCCCAGTAGATGCGGTTGTGCGATGACTGGTGCTGACGCCCACGCGCGTGATTGGAAATCTCGTAGGCGTCATAACCCGCCTCGCCCGTCATCGCCTGCGTAATCTCGTAGAGCTCGGCCGAGCGATCATCATCCAGCGGGGCCCAGTCCTTCCGCTTCACCGCGAAGGCGAAGGC
>JBMOGP010000395.1:0-3429 GCA_049318285.1 Hyphomonadaceae bacterium | reverse complement strand
CCTGCCCGATCAGGTCGGAATGCCCGCCGCCCTTGAACTCGACATACTCCGCCGCAACGCCCTCGTCCTTGAGCGCCTTACCCACCGAACGCGCCAGCTGCACCGGCAGCGTGCCATCCTTCTCTCCGCCCAGGACCAGAACCGGCCCCTTGAAGCCCTTCAGGGCCTTCACAACATCGATGTCGCCGAAACCTTCTGCGATCTCGATCCGTACAAATGGCGTCGCGTACCAGGGCGTCCACGCCTCAGCCACTTCTCGGGCATTGCGCGCCGACGTCTCGATGATCACGCCGCTTGTCTCGGGCAGCCGCGCAGCCAGCTCCGAACACACGAGCCCACCCAGCGAATGGCCCCACAGCACGATCTTCCGCCCCGCTGCCTTCTCGCGCACCAGCGGCACGAGCTCGTCCGCCATCTTCTGGAACCGCTCGGGGCTCGCGGTCCCACCTGTCTGGCCATAACCAGGATAGTCGAACAGCAGCACGTCCCCATGCGGGATCGCCACCACAGTATAGCGATAGCCACTCCGCTGCCGCGTCGAAGCATTGCCGCCACAGCGCACCACAAGCGTGTCGGCCGGCGCAGCACGCGTCACGCGTGTATAGGCCAGCCCGCCCTCCCCCGTGCCGAACCGTCCGTGCTCCACCTTCGCCTCGACAAAGGATGCGGCCTGTATCGGAAAACCGGCATCGGCATCGGCGCGGCTCGCCCAGACAATGCTCCAGTCTGCTTCGGACTGAAACGCCCGCTCGCCAATCATCGCCTGGCCAGTCTGTTTCGCCAGCGCTTCGTCATAGGCGACAGGCTCGAAAACGGTCGTCTCGTCGATGCTGACCACCATGCAGGCGCTGGCTGCCAGCGTCGCCAGACATGCCACAAGAGATCTGATCACGCTGGCTCCTGCCCGGCCAGCACCGGCGGCGTCAGTTCCTTCATCCACGCTTTCGGTTTCTCCGAGAACAGCGCTGCGCCCGCCGCACGCGCGCCGGTCACCAGCGACTTTCGCCGAGCATCCAGCACGTTGAGAAAGCCTGCCGGCCGTTCGCGCCAGCGCTTCACGCCCGCCGCCACAACTTCGATGTCCTGTACCTCGCCCAGCAGTTCGGCGAGATCACGCACGCCGGCCACGCGCCGGTCCAGCGCATCGGGGAACTGCTGTCGCATCAACCGTGCCTGCAGCGCATGATACTTCGCCTGCTTGCGCCATTCGTGCAGCAGTTCCGGCTCCTCGCCGTCCAGCGCCGCGTGCATTGCGTTGCGCGCCATGCGGTATGTCTCTCCCAGTGCGGCTGCCAGATTTGCACGCTCGCCCCGCTCCAGCGGCGGCACAAGTTCGTCCGCGCGTGCATCCAGCCCGGCCGTGAAGACAGAAATCGCCTCGCCCGCCTCCACCGTGCCGCGTTGCTTCTGGAAGCGCTCTTCCAGCTTGCGCGTCACGTCAACGCCGACCCGTGTCACCAGGAATGGCCGCAGCGTCTCCAGCGCTTCGATGCGGGCGCCGGCATCGCGCAACTCCGACAGTAGCCTTGCCTGGTCCCGCCACCAGCGGTTTTCGCGATCGAACGCCTTGCTCTTCATCAGCGGCCGCGCCAGTCGCAGCGCGGCACGAATCCGCTTGCAGCGCACCCGGGCCTTATGCGCGAAGGCCGACGATTCCTGCTGTGCCTCGGCGCACTCGGCCGACAGCTTCTCCACCTGCTCACGGATCACGCGGCTCAGCCCCTCATGGGGCGTCTCGTGAGGGACCAGGACAAAGCTCATGCAGGGCTCAGTTTCCGCTTTCGTTGTAGTTGCGATTGGGGTCGCGCATGTGCAGGCGCACATAATGTGATTCCGGACGCGGCTGGTTCGGCCAGAGCTTCACCGTCCACGAATGCACATTGTCGTTCACCGAATAGACCCGCTCACACTCGAGCTCGGGCACAGGCGCGCCGTCGGGCCGATTGCCATCCCGGCAAGTGAACCCGTCCGCTTCAAACACCTTGCGCGCCTCTGCGGCCTGCCCGCCCTGCCACCTGCCGCCGATGAAACGGCGGAAGTCCTGGTCCACTGCGCCCTCGGCATCGCGATCCCAGAAGCCGAAATTCGTGCCGGCCGGCCCGGGCCCCTGCGGTGGACGCGGCCCGCCCGTGTTGATCACGGTCGTCGAGCACGCCGCCATCGCCAGCAGCGTGATTCCCGCCAATAGTGTCTGCGCAAGCTTCATGAGCATGGCCTTCCCGAAAAACCGCCCTGATACCGGGCCGAGAGCATAAACCGCGCCGCCTGATCGTCAAACTGGCGGCGCGAAGTCACGAGGCAGCCGGTCCTATGCCGACCAGCCCGCCAAGCCAGTCCAGCATAGCCGGCAGCTGCTGGATGAACACCAATGTCACAAACGATACCGCCACAAGCGCGACACCAGACACGACCAGGCCCACAAGCACGATAGCTCCGTCGCGCTGCGCCAACCCCATCCCCAGCACGGCGCATGCAAGCGCCGGCGGAAAATTCCCGCCCGGCGGCAGCGGCAGGATCAACACGATCGCCATGATCAGAACGATAACGCCGATAAACACCGCGCCCACCCGCCCGGTCATGAACAGCAGGCGAGGCTTCATCACACGCTCGATCATCTGCAGGCGCGGCGCCAGCCCCTCGAAAGCGCCGACGATCGCCTTCCGGTCAAACTCGCGCTTGGAAAGGATGCCCGGCAGCCACAGGTCTTCGCGCCCGACCACCATCTGCACGGCCACGATCAGCAGGATTATACCGACAACAGTGGGCACGCCTGGCGGCATGGGTACGATGGACGGCAGTGAAAAAAGCAGGACAGCCAGACCAAAAGAGCGCGCATCCAGCGCGTCGAGAATCTGTTTTACCGACACCTTATCGCTCTCGCCGCGAACCGCTCGCAGCAGCACGTCCGACGTAGGCTCACCCGTCGCGCCAAGGTGCGATATGTCAACTTCCGGCGGGGTCAGATGCGTCTCCATGTCGAGCCGTCCGGGCCGTCCATGATCTCGATGCCTTCCGCCGCCAGCTCCTTGCGGATGCGATCTGCCGCGGCGAAATCCTTCGCCTTGCGCGCCGCAACACGTGCCGCGACCCGGTCATCGATCGCCTGCGCGTCCGATGCATCGCCCCGGGCCCAGGCATCCGGATCAACCTGCAGCAGGCCCAGCAGCTCGCCGGCAGCCAGCATCTGCCCTTTCATGCGCGGCCAGTCCGCCGGCTCTGCCTTGTTCGCCTCCGTCGCCAGCGCGGAGAGTTGAGCGAGCGCATCCGGCGTGTTGAGATCGTCGCACAGCGCCGCCATCACGCCATCGGGCACGCCCGTATCCTCCGCCGCGACATCCTTCATCCGCCGCAGTGCGTTGTAGAACCTGTCGAGCGTCGTCTTGCTCTGCCCCAGCAGAGACGCCGTGAAATCCAGCGGCTGACGGTAGT
>JBMOGP010000394.1:0-3435 GCA_049318285.1 Hyphomonadaceae bacterium | reverse complement strand
GCCAGCCCCGTGAGATCGTCCCGCTTGATCCAGATCTCGGGCCCGCCGAGATGCCTGGACAGTCGCTCCAGCTTCTGGATCGGCGTGGGGTTCGGCGTATAGCGCCGGCGGGGCAGGGCTTCGAGTTTCATGGATCTTGTCTAGGACGCGTCGCTGCAAGTTGGAAGTGCAGCAGCCCCTAGAACCGGGCCACATCGTAGAACAGCGAGAAATCGATCGGCAGAGCATCGCGGACATACTGCCGCACGAACTGGTTCTCGTCCGCAATTGCGCTGCGCGTCACATACACAACATCGAAGCGCCGCAACGGCCCAATGTCATAGAGCTCCTGCCGCGCCAGCCCGCCACGCGCATCGACCACGCGCGTCATCATCTGCCCACCTGGCTGGCGGCGCATGACGATCACTTTGGTCGGCTCGCTCTCCAGCGTCCATCCGCCTGCCATCACGATCGCCTGCAACACGTCGATCTCGCCTGGCAACTCGAACACGCCGGGCTCCTTCACCTCGCCGCCGACGAACACCTTCTGCGAGCCGAACTCGGTCGGCGTGATCACCATCTCCGGATCGCGCAGTTCGTTGGCGTAGATCTCTTCCAGTGTCGCCTTCAATTCCCCCACGGTCTGCCCGCTGGCCATCACGGGACCGACCGCGGGCAGGGAAATCCGGCCATCCGGCGCAATTGTCAGCTCCGCCGAAAGCTCCGGGGCCGTGCGCACGTCCATCCGGAACTTGTCGCCTGGATAGAACCGGTAGGCCGTATCATCCGGCCGCCACGAAGGGAAGGAAGCCATTGGAAAGTCAGGGGATTGTGCGGGGACAGGATCGCCCATGCAGCCCGAAAGCGTTGCAAGCCCGGCAAGGTACGCCAGCGCGAAAGGACGCAATCCCGACATTTGGCCCGACATAACGCAGGTGTCGCCCGGAATGGATAACCGGTTCTTAAGCGGCGCGGGCGAAGGCTGACACGTTAACAACGGGACATGTCCCCTGAGTAGAGAGCCGTGAGCGTCGAAACCTGGACCGAGCGTGCGCCCGCGGGCGCGCCGGAACGCCCTGCCGCGCCCCCGCGCGTCGGCCGTGCGCGTCCGCGTCTCGGCGTCGCCGACACGCTGCTTCACCTCTGGCGCGCCAGATGGCTTATGCTTCTGGTCTTCCTGCCGATCCTGCTGCTTGGCCTCGCCTTCACGCTGCTCACCCCCGCCAAGTACACGACCAGCACGCGGCTTCTGGTGCGGCTGGGCGCGGAGTACGTGTTCGATCCGGTGGTCGGCGATGCAGCCAAGGGCGCGTTTCCGCAGCAGGAAGAAGTTCTGCAGGCCGAAGGGGAGCTCGCGCGCTCGCCCGTGATCGCCGAGCGTGTGATCAAGAATGTGGGCCTGTCGCGCCTTTATCCGCAACTGGCCGAAGCAAAGCTGCGCTCGCGCAATGGCAATGCTTATGTCGTCGACCAGGAAGCGCTGGAAGCCTTCGCGAAAAATCTCGATATCTCATCCGCGCCGAAATCATCCATCCTGCACATGACGTTCGCGCACGAAGACCCCGAGCTTGCGGCCGAAACGCTCAATCGTTTCGTCGCTGAATACCTCTCCTACCGTCAGCAGGTTCTCTCCGGCCGCGGCGCCGAAGGCCTGTCTGAGCAGCGCGGCCTGATCGAGGACCGCCTCGGCGCCGCCGACAAGGCGCTGCGCGATTATCTCGCGCGCAATGCACTCAGTGAATACGACGCCGAAGCTGCATCCGCCACAAAGCTTTTCAGCGACATTATCGACGAGCAGTCGAAGGTCGAAGCCTCGCTGCGCGAAGCCGAAGCCAAATCTGCCGGGCTAGCCCGCCAGCTGGCCTCGACGCCCCGCGAAGTTGACCTCTATGTCGAGACGACATCCGAACAGGAACTCGTCAAGCTGCGGCTAGAACGCGAAGACCTGCTTACCCGCTACCTTCCGGACAGCCGCGCGGTCAAAGACATCGATCGCAAGATCGTCCAGCTCCAGAGTTTCCTTGCAACCGCACCTACCCAGGGCCTGCGCCGCGTCGGGCCCAACCCCACCTGGCAGGCGCTCGAAGCCGAGCGCGCCGTGCAGACCGCCAACATCAGCGCCCTTATGGGCCGCGCCGCCGCGCTGGCCACTCAGAAGCAGCAGGCGGCCGACCGCATCACAGGTCTCGCCGATCTCGAGCCTGAGTATCTCCGCCTCAAACGCGAACGCGACGCTCTCGAAAGCTCCGCCGGGGCCTTCGCGACGCGCGAACAGGCCGAACGCGCCCGCGCTGAACTGGCCTCACGCAATGTCGACAACATATCGGTCTACGAAGCGGCCCGCGCGCCCACGCGCGGCGACGCGGGCCGTCGCACCATCGCAATCGCCGTCGCCATTTTTGGCCTGCTCTCTGCAATCGCCGTCGGCCTCCTGCGCGCCTGGTCTGTCTCCAGCTTCGCCACCGGTAACGCGATGGAGCGCACGCTGGGTCTGCCCGTGCTCGCCACCGTGCGGGAGCGGTAGATGAAGGACCTCCGCAAAGACCTCCGCGATCTTCACCGTTCGCTTTCACAGTCACCCGGCTCCGAAGGCGGGCGCAGCGTGATGTTCATCGCCGCACGTGCAGGTGAGGGCGTATCCAGCGTCGCCGCGTCCTTCGCCCTTCTTGCCGCTGAACAGGCGCACCGAGCCGTCTGGCTGGTCGACCTCGATCTCAAGCGCAACCACCTCTTCAACAGCTTCGCCGTCGGCCCCTTCGCGGACGCAATGGGCGGCGTCGGCCCGCCTTACTCAGCGGGGCTGAAGACCCAGCCCTTCTTCTCGATCGAACCTGCCGATCCCGACGCCATGTCCGGTCTCGGCCTGTTCACGGCGCACCGCGTCGGCGACACGCGCCTAATGGTTACGCAGTTCGACGCAGCGCGCCTCAAGCCCAACCACGCCATCCGCATCCGCACGCAACCAGCCTACTGGCAGACCGTGCGCTCCGTCACAGACTGGGCTGTCGTCGATGCGCCCGCCCTCGAACTCGCCAGCGCCGGCCTCGCCATCACGTCCCAGATCGACCGCACCGTCATCGTCGTCCGCGCTGACTCCACCACGCCATCGGAAGTGGATGCGCTCAGCCGCGAGATCGCGGCTCATGGCGGAAAGGTCGCTGGCGTCGTCCTCAACAGGCTGAAAGGCGATGCGCTGATCGCCGATCGTTTCGCGAGATGACCGCGCAGTCGCGCATCACCCGGCTTGAGTTCGCGCTCGCCGGGCTGACGTTGTTCATGTTCGCCGAAGCTTTCCTGCCGCGCCTCCTCGCGCCCGGCCCGGCCGACGTCACGGGCGAGGTGCCGGAAAGCACGCTGCTCCGCTACTTGTGGCTGCCCTTCTATGGTCTTATCGCGGTTGGCTTGTTCCTCGCTATCGGCCAGGCATGGCGAGCCGTCCTTCGTGCGCCATGGCTG
>JBMOGP010000393.1:0-3441 GCA_049318285.1 Hyphomonadaceae bacterium | reverse complement strand
CGATCACGAAGGAGACGCGGCAGCGCTTTGACGGCTACAATGACGAGAAGCAGTCTCAGAAAAAGATACTGACGGACGTCTTCGCCAGGGGCGACAGGTGGTTTCGCACTGGCGACCTGATGAAGATGGACGCCGACCAGTACATCTATTTCGTCGACCGCGTCGGCGACACCTTCCGGTGGAAGGGTGAGAATGTCTCGACCAGCGAAGTCGAGATCGCGATTTCGTCCATGCCTGGCGTGAAGCACGCGATTGTCTATGGCGTTGCCGTGCCGGGGCAGGATGGGCGTGCCGGCATGGCGGCAATAACGCCAAAGGAGGGTGTTGATCTCGCGGCGCTGTATGCGCACCTGACCAGTAATCTTCCAGCCTATGCGCGGCCTGCCTTCGTGCGTTTACAGGATGAGGTCGAAACGACCGGCACGCTGAAGTATCGAAAGGTGGACCTCGTCAGGGAGGGCTTCGACCCCATGAACACGAGCGACCTGCTGTTTGTCGCGGATGTGGCAAGCAAGAGCTACTTGCCGATCACCGCCGACGTCCTGCGGGATGTCCTGAGCGGCAAGCTGCGGCTCTAGTTCCGGCTTCTGCCACTCTTCGGATCGACATTCGCGACCGGGTTACAGCGCGTCTCCGCCACTCCCCGGCGGGATCGCATGGGGACGCGCCGTGTTCCCTGAACACGTGTTCCGCAATGGTTGTCGCAAGCGCCGAACACGCATCTTTCAGTCGAGCGTCAGCTCCAGAGATCGCCGCACGCCAGGTCAGTTGTGTGAGGTCAGACGCTGCCGGAGATTGCCCGGGAGCGCTGACCGCCCCCCGGGATACAGAGGGGCGCACTGGCTATTTGCAGTCGCCTCCTTGGCTGTGTTGCCCCGTGGCATGCGGGAGGTTGTCCCCCGACCTGCGACGAACCGGCCGACAAGTGGGGCGGGATTTTGGCAAAGAAGGAATCCGTTCTAGTCTGAGGCTGGTCCTGCAGGAGAGTAGCCGAATGAAACGTCTGTTGATCGCTTTGGTCGTGCTCGGCGCGTGCACGCCAGCGAGCCAGCCGGTGCAGGAGCCTGTTGCTTCCGAACCGCCCGCGGTCGCGACTGAGCAGGCCTCACTGGCTGATGAGATCCCGGCGCTTGCTGGCGAGATCATGGTGACCGGCATTCGCGCCGGGGCGCGTGTCGCCAGCCCCTTGGTGATCGAAGGCCTGGTGAAGTCGGATTGGGTTTTCGAAGGCCAGTTCCCCGTAACGATCGAAGTGAACGGCCAAGCCATCGCCGAGGGACCCGCCATGCACGTGCTGCCCGAGGATGGCAGCTATCCCGACCCGACAGCTTTCCAAGCCGAGCTGGCCTTCGAGGTCACGGTGGAGACGCCGGCGACGCTGGTGCTGCAGGAGGACATGCCTGCACCGGTGAGCCCCGACAGTGATGTGGCCGGTCCCGCGCGCACGCTGCGTATCCCGATCGTGCTGGCGCCGTCGGCGCAATGAGCAGCACCTATCGGCCTGAGTTCGCGATCCTCGACCTCGACAGCCGGTTCTATCGCGAAGTGGCGCCGGCGGACTTTCCGCAACACACGCTGCGCTGGCGCAACCAGCGGTGGGCGGAGCGCGTTGGGCTTGGCGCGCTCAGGGACGACGCGTGGATCGCACATTTTGGCAGGTTCGATCCGTTAAAGGGGTCGCTCGAGACGCCACTGGCGCTGGCGTATCACGGCCATCAGTTCCAGGTTTACAATCCGCAGATCGGAGACGGACGCGGCTTCCTGTTTGCGCAGTTGCGCGACGATGATGGCCGGCTTCTTGATCTTGGCACGAAGGGGTCGGGCCAGACGCCGTTCTCGCGGTCGGGCGATGGACGTCTGACGCTGAAGGGCGGGGTCCGCGAGATCATGGCGGCATCTATGCTGGAAGCCTTTGGCGTCTACTCGTCAAAGGCGTTCTCGCTGATCGAGACAGGCGAGCAGCTGCACAGGAATGACGAGCCGTCGCCGACGCGATCGTCAGTGTTGGTGCGGCTGTCGCACAGTCATGTGCGGTTCGGGACATTCCAGCGATTGGCCCATGGCGGGGACGCGGACGGGGTCGGCAAGCTGGTCGAGTACTGCATCCGGCATTTCTATCCGCAGGCCGCCGGCGCCGATATGGCGGCGTCCGCGGTGGGGCTGTTACACGAAGTCGTGCGGGCTACGGCCGAATTGGCCGCTTCGTGGATGGCGGCGGGTTTCGTGCACGGCGTGCTCAACACGGACAACATGGTGGTGACCGGCGAGAGCTTTGACTATGGCCCGTGGCGCTTCCTGCCGTACTCTGATCCCAGCTTCACGGCGGCGTATTTCGACCAGCGGGGACTCTACGCTTTCGGGCGCCAGCCTTCAGCAGCGTTATGGAATCTCTCCCAGCTTGCTGAATGCCTGACGCTGCTGACTGACGCTGCTCCGCTTGAACAGGAGCTAGGCCGGTTCGAGTTGCTCTACCGCGACGCCTTCCGAAGCCGGATGCTCGGCACGCTGGGCCTCCAGCCCGCCGGTGAGGAGGCTGATCTCGCGCTGCTGAAGACCCTGTTCGGCTGGATGGGGGCCACACGGGCGTCCTGGCCGCAGCTGTTCTTCGACTGGTTCGGCGGCGCCGCCAGCGAGACGCGCGCTGCCGCCAGCCCGATTGCTTCACTCTATGCGACGCCGGACTTCGCGCCCGTCCGCTCAGCGCTGATGAGCCATGCGCCGAAGCGGCCCGAGCGGTTGGCGCATGGCTATTTCAGCGGCGAGGTTCCGGCGCGCCTGCTGATCGAGGATGTTGAATCGACGTGGGCAGAAATTGCCCAGTCGGACAACTGGACGCCATTCTACAGCCTCATGGAGCGCATCGAGATGGCGCGGGAGGCTCTCGCGACGGAAGCGGTTAGACAGGCGTGAGGCGTGTTGCGGCCATTTATCGTGTTGGAGCGTGTCGCAAGGTCAACGGTGGCCTACGGGTTTGTTAACCGTTTCGGCCCGAGATTAACCGATCATGTTTCTCGGGCCCAACGCGTCGATGTCGTCTGCTCTCTTTCCGATGGGCTCGGCTTCACCTAACGAGGTGATCGAACGCTGCTTTGCCAGCGCGACGGAGCATTTCCTCAACGCTGCCACCGAGTCGTTCGCCTTGATCGACCAGGACGGCCGTGTGATCCGCGCCAACATCGCCTATCGGCGCCTGACCGGCCCCGCAGGCGGCGCGCATGACGCTTCGATCCTGTCCTACGTCGAGGCGGATGGCCGCGAGGCCGTTCGCGAGATGTTGCGCAATCTCAACGAGAAGACGCCGGCATGTACGACGCAGATCCGGCTTCGCATCGGCCACGAGATGCGCCTGATCGACGCCGACCTGACCTGGCTTGATTCCTCCGGCTTCATCTCGTTCGTCGGTCGTGACGTAACCAAGCAGAACCTGCTCGCGCGTGAGCG
>JBMOGP010000392.1:0-3454 GCA_049318285.1 Hyphomonadaceae bacterium | reverse complement strand
AAATCTTCTCGCCCGCGATGATCTGCGGCAGCGCTCGCGCCTGAACCTCCGGCCGGCCGCCAGCCACGATGGGCGGCGCTCCGATACCGTGGCTCATCAGGCTCGCATTGACCCCGCCCGCCCCGTGGCGCGCCATTTCCTGGGACACAACGATACGCATGAACTGGTCGGCAGGTGTTCCGCCGAAAGCCTCCGGGAAGCCAAGACCCAGCAGGCCGATGGCTGCAGCCTTGCGATAGAGGTCGCGCGGAAACTCCCCGGCCTCGTCCCATTCGCTCGCGAACGGTTCGATCTCCTTCGCCACGAACCTTCGCACGACGGCGCGGAACGCTTCGTGCTCTTCAGTAAAGAATGGACTCTTGCCGGGGTTCATCATGCCTGCAGTCTAACCAGACCTGACGCCCCCCCGTCGATTCCCTCCGTTGCGTCAGCTATGGCAATTCCGCGCTTGACCTCGCGCCGGGATGCTGGCCCGTTGCCTCGCGAATTAATCGAGAGCTCCTGCATGAAAACCCGCGCCGCCGTCGCTTTCGAAGCCAAGAAACCGCTCGAGATCATCGAACTTGATCTGGAAGGGCCGAAAGCCGGCGAAGTGCTGGTGGAGATCATGGCGACGGGCATTTGCCATACGGACGCCTATACGCTGGACGGACTCGACAGCGAGGGCCTCTTCCCCTCCATCCTCGGTCATGAAGGCGCAGGGATCGTGCGCGACGTCGGCGCGGGCGTCGCCTCGCTCAAGCCGGGCGACCATGTCATCCCGCTCTACACGCCCGAATGCCGCCAGTGCAAAAGCTGCCTCTCGCAGAAGACAAACCTCTGCACCGCCATTCGTGCCACGCAGGGCAAGGGCGTGATGCCGGATGGCACCTCGCGCTTCAGCTACAAGGGGCAGACAATCTACCACTATATGGGCTGCTCGACCTTCTCGAACTTCACGGTCCTGCCCGAGATCGCGCTGGCGAAGATCCGCAATGACGCGCCGTTCGACAAGGCCTGCTATATCGGCTGCGGCGTCACCACGGGCGTCGGCGCCGTGGTGAAGACAGCCAAGGTGGAGCCCGGCGCGAACTGCATCGTCTTCGGCCTTGGCGGCATCGGTCTCAACGTGATCCAGGGCCTCAAGATGGCAGGCGCCGACAAGATCGTCGGCGTCGACATCAATCCCGCCAAGAAGGAATGGGGTGAGCGCTTCGGCATGACGCACTTCGTCAACCCGACCAATGTCACCACTGATCTCGTGCAATACCTTGTCGCCCTCACCGACGGCGGCGCCGACTACACGTTTGACTGCACCGGCAATGTGCAGGTGATGCGGACGGCGCTTGAAACCTGCCATCGCGGCTGGGGCGCCAGCATCGTCATCGGTGTCGCTGAATCCGGCAAGGAGATCGCCACGCGTCCGTTCCAGCTGGTCACGGGACGCGTCTGGAAAGGCTCGGCTTTCGGCGGCGCACGTGGGCGCACGGATGTACCAAAAATCGTCGACTGGTACATGGACGGGAAGATCGAAATCGACCCGATGATCACCCACACGCTGAAGCTCGAAGACATCAACAAGGGCTTTGACCTGATGCACGCAGGCGAGAGCATTCGTAGCGTGGTGGTCTTCTAGATGCGCTTTCGCAGCGCTCTGATCAGTCTCATTGTTGTCGCGTCGGCGGCACCCTTGGCGCTCGCCCAGTCGACACCCGAGGCCACGCTCGCGCGCTTTATCGAACTCGCAAATGCTGGTGAGCTGACAACGCAGGATGGTCAAGCCGTCCTCACGGGCGAAGCGAAGGAGATGGCGACGGCGGCGAAGAGCAATCTGCCCGCCGCCGACAAGGTGGTCGCTGTCTCGCCCATCTTCGCTGCGGCGCGGCTCGTCCTTCGCAGCCCTGCCGGCGAGGAGGCCGACGCCTACTTCTATCTGGAGAAGACCTCCGTGGGCTGGGCCGTGTCGGCCTTCCGTCAGATGGCGGTGTCTGGCATGGACATGATGCTGCTCGCCGAAATGCGGAAACAGAAGCAGCTCCCGCCAGACGACCAGCTGCGCAGGCGCAACCTCGAACTCACGCTTGCGACAGACAGCAAACTCCGGGCCTGGTTTGGCGCCAACCGGCAGGCGCTCGACAACCTGCGGCCGCCCTTTGCAGATCTGGCCATGCTGGGGCTCTCAGCCGTCTCGGAAACTGACAACGGCAGAAAGATCGTAGTCGGCAAGACGCTCGACAGCACCGTCGGCTTCCTGCGCGCAGGACCTTCTGGGCCGCCAGCCATCAGTCCGTCCGGCCATATCTGGATTGAGGAACTCGGCGATGGCTGGTTCCTGTTCCGCACGACCTGACCTGGATCGGCCGACCAGGTCCGACAGCCACCAGCGAGGATCAGCCTTGGACACCATCAGGACGCATCGGGTAAGCGAAGGCGAGCTCCGCTACTGCCGGCATGAAAGCGCCGTGACGGGCACGCCGATGACATTCAGCGTGTTCGTGCCCGAAGGTCCCGGGCCGTTTCCGGTCTTTCTCTGGCTCTCGGGCCTCACCTGCACCGAGGACAACTTCACCACCAAGGCTGGCGCGTATCCGGCTGCCGCGGAGCATGGAATGATCGTGGTCGCGCCGGACACCTCCCCGCGCGGACAGAACGTGGCTGACGATCCTGGCTACGACCTCGGCCAGGGGGCGGGCTTCTATCTCGACGCGACGCAGGAGCCGTGGGCGCCGCACTTTCGCATGGAAAGCTACATCATCGACGAGCTCATCCCACTGATCCGGGCAAACTTTCCAGCCGATCCTTTGCGCCTCGGCGTGTCGGGTCATTCGATGGGCGGTCATGGTGCGCTCACACTGGCGCTGCGCCATACAGATGTCGTCAGGTCGGTGTCAGCTTTTGCGCCTATCTCTTCACCCACGAACTGTCCATGGGGAGATAAGGCATTCTCCGCCTATCTTGGGGGCGACCGAAAAGAATGGGACAAGCATGATGCCTGCGCCCTGCTCCGCAGCGGACTGGCCCATGGATACTTCGACGACATCCTTGTAGATCAAGGGTTGGCGGACCCGTTCCTGGTTGAGCAGCTGCGGCCGGAACTGCTTGAACAGGCCGCATCGGACGCCGGACAGCACCTGACACTGAGACTTCGCCACGGCTACGACCATAGCTATTTCTTTGTTGCGAGTTTTATTGGCGAACACATTGCGTGGCACGCGCATCGACTTAGATGAATTTTCCTGCGTACTAAAATTCAGACACAAGCTGATATCTTTGTTTGGACATTAGCGAACAACGGATATATGACAGGAACGGTTGGGTCCGGGGCTGTCATGTAATCAAAGGGGTGATCGATGGCCGTGCGCTTGCCGAATTTGGACGGACTCTCACTGTCCGATCTCACCCAGCTTCAGGCTCGGGTCGACAAGGCCATCCAGGCGAAGAAGGACGGCGCCAAGGTCGAGACCCTTCAGAAGCT
>JBMOGP010000391.1:0-3464 GCA_049318285.1 Hyphomonadaceae bacterium | reverse complement strand
GGGGGCCGTAAGTCCTGGGGGCCGTAAGTCCTGGGGGCCGTAAGTCCTGGGGGCCATATGGCGCCATTGTTGGGCGAGCGCCAGACGCCAGCTGGAACCATTCCGGAAACAGAGTGTCGCGGGCCCTACTCCCGGTCCAGGGCCGCCAGCACGCCGTCAACGGCCTCTTTCACCAGATCCTCGTTCTCGGCCTGCGCCATCACGCGGATCAGCGGCTCGGTTCCGGACTTGCGGACCAGCAGGCGGCCGCGCGCGCCGAGCGCCTTCTCTGCGGCGGTAATTGCGTCCTGCACAGCCTTGCGGCTCAGCGGATCGGCGCCGGTGAACTTGCGGTTGACCAGCTTCTGCGGCGCAGGATCGAACACGTGGGCGACTTCCGAGAGCTTCTTGCCTGTCTCCTGCATCACCGCCAGCACCTGCAGCGCCGCCAGCAGGCCATCGCCTGTGGTCGAGAAATCCGACAGCACGACGTGGCCCGACTGTTCGCCGCCAACGTTGAAGCCCTTCTCCAGCATGCGCGCCACGACATAGCGGTCGCCGACCTGCGTGCGCTCCATCTTCACGCCGATGCCCTTGAGATGGTTCTCGAGGCCGAGATTGGACATGACGGTCGCAACGACCGTGTTCTTCGCCAGCCTGCCCTGGCTCTTCCAGGACGTGGCGATGAGACCGAGCAGCTGGTCGCCATCGATGATCTTGCCATGCTCGTCGCACATCACCACGCGGTCGGCGTCGCCATCGAGCGCGATGCCGATGTCAGCACGATAGCGATGCACGGCGTCGACCATGGCGCGCGTATCGGTGGAGCCGACCTCGCGGTTGATGTTGAAGCCGCTGGGTTCGTCGCCGATTGCGAAGACTTCCGCTCCAAGCTCATAGAGCGCCTTGGGGGCGACCTTGTAGGCCGCGCCGTTGGCGCAATCGATGACAACGCGCAGGCCGGAAAGGCGGAGCTTGCGGGGAAAGGTCGATTTGACGATCTCGACATAGCGCGATTGCGCATCGTCCACGCGCTGCGCCCGGCCCAGATCCGGCGGCGAGGCAAGGTCCTCCTCGAGCGGCCGCGCCATCAGCGCCTCGATCGCGAGCTCGGCTTCATCCGACAGCTTGTAGCCATCCGGCCCGAACAGCTTGATGCCGTTGTCCTGATAGGAATTGTGCGAGGCCGAAATCATCACGCCGAGATCTGCGCGGAGCGAGCGCGTCAGCATCGCCACGCCGGGCGTCGGCAGCGGCCCGAACAGCACCACGTCCATACCCTTGGCGGTAAAGCCGGCCGTCAGCGCCGGCTCCAGCATGTAGCCGGACAACCGCGTGTCCTTGCCGATGACCACAAGATGCCGGCGCGGGTCGGACTTGCGGAAGTAGGTAGCGGCAGCCATGCCCAGCCGCATCGCGATCTCCGGCGTCATCGGCCAGGTATTGGCCTTACCGCGAACACCATCCGTGCCGAAGAATTTCCGCGCTGTCATCGTTCCTCACTCAAACGCACCTGCCAGAGCCGAAGCGGGCGGTTAAGGCTCATGGCGCTAGCAGAAACTCCATAACCCTCAGATAACCCGAAGTGAAATCGTGATCTTCATGACGGACCGTGCCCATGTTTTGCAAGACCTCAAGCGGACTTAGACCTTAGATCACCGACTTTCCTGCAGTTCGGAGCGCTTCGTAGATGTGCGGCATCATCGGAATCCTCAGCGACCAGCCGGCGGCCCCCCGCCTGGTGGAGGCGCTGAAGCGGCTGGAGTACCGCGGCTACGACTCGGCAGGCATCGCCCTGCTGGAAGGCGGCAGGCTGGAGAGGCTGCGCGCGCCGGGCAAGCTGGCCAATCTCGACGCCCGGGTGGCCGAGCGCACGCTCAAGGCCGGCGTCGGCATCGGCCACACGCGCTGGGCGACCCACGGCCAGCCCAACGAGACCAATGCACACCCGCACGCCTCCGGCCGCGTCGCCATCGTGCACAACGGCATCATCGAGAATTTTCGCGAGCTGCGTGAGGCGATGGAGGGGCGCGGTCGTACGTTCGTGACCGAAACGGACTCCGAGACCATCGCCCATCTGATCGACGAGAACCTGAGCAAAGGCCTCAGGCCGAAGGAAGCTTTCAAGGCAACGCTCGACCAGCTTCGGGGCGCCTTTGCCATTGCTGCGATCATCGAAGGCGAGGACGATCTCATCCTCGGCGGCCGCCGCGGCTCGCCGCTCGTGATCGGCATTGGCGATGGCACGGAGATGTTCCTTGGCTCCGACGCCCTCGCCGTCGGCCCCTTCACCGCGCGCGTGATCTACCTCGAGGAAGGCGACTGGTGCGCCCTCACCCGCACCTCTCTTGAAGTGTTCGACGCGGCAGGCAAGCCGGTCGAACGCGCAGAGACCCACGTCCCCACTGCCGGCGCCGCCGCCGAGAAGGGTAACTTCCGCCATTTCATGCAGAAGGAGATCTACGAGCAGCCCGATTTCGTCGGCCGCACCGTCTCCGGCTATATCGATGCCTACGAGCTGAAGGCCGTCCTGCCCACGCGCCCCGGCAAGAAGGCGCTCGACTTCACCCAGTTCGACCGCATCCAGATCGTCGCCTGCGGCACCGCGTATTATGCGGGCTTTGTTGCGAAATACTGGTTCGAGCAGCTCGCCGGCATCGTCACCGATGTCGATGTCGCCTCCGAGTTCCGCTACCGCGAACCAGTGCTTGGTCCACGCACGCTCGCCATCGTTGTCACGCAGTCAGGCGAGACAGCCGACACCAAGGCAGCGATGGAATACGCCAGGGCCAAAGGCGTGATGACGGCTGCCGTCGTCAATGTGCCGACCTCCTCCATCGCGCGCGAATGCGACGCCATCCTGCCGACGCTGGCCGGCGTCGAGATCGGGGTTGCCTCGACCAAGGCGTTCACCGCCCAGCTCTGCGCGCTTCTTGCGACGGCTGTTGCTGCAGGACGCCAGCGCAACTTCCTCTCGCGCGCGCGCGAGAAGGAAATCGTTGGCTCGATGATCGAACTACCGCGCCTGATCTCCGAGGCGCTGAAGGTCGAAGCCCAGATCATGAAGCTGGCGCCCGAGATCGCGAAGGCGCGCGACATTCTCTATCTCGGCCGCGGTCAGCACTATCCCATCGCGCTGGAAGGCGCGCTGAAGCTGAAGGAAATCTCCTACATCCACGCCGAGGGCTATGCGTCCGGCGAGCTCAAACACGGACCCATCGCGCTGATCGATGAGCTGACGCCGGTCATCATGGTGGCGCCTCACGACCACCTGCTGGAGAAGTCGCTCTCGAACCTGCAGGAAGTCGCAGCGCGTCGCGGCAAAGTCTTCCTCGTCTCCGACAAGGCCGGCATCAGGCAGGCTGGCAATGCGCCCTTCGGCACGATCGAGATTCCCGAATGCGAACGCGTGATCCAGCCGATTGTAACAGTGGTTCCGCTGCAGCTGCTCGCCTACCATGTCGCCGTCGAGAAGGGCACGGATG
>JBMOGP010000390.1:0-3464 GCA_049318285.1 Hyphomonadaceae bacterium | reverse complement strand
TCGATCGCTTCCGGCAGGTCAATGTCACCTATGGCCCGCGCGTCGCCGACATCTGTCTTGCCGGCGCGGCGGAGCGGTTGCAAGCGGTGCTCTCGCGGTCAGGCCTTTCGGGCGGATTTCTCGGGCGCATCGGCGCGGACCAGTTCGGCATCATCCTTCCGGGCGCGTCTCGCGAAGCCATCGACGCCCTGATGACAGCCTGCAGCGGCGCTATCGCCGAAGGCCTCACGATCGAGGGTCAGGCGATGCGGCTTGCTGCCTCGTTCGGCGCAGCACATTCACCAGGCGATGCAACCAGCGCCACAGATATCCTCAAGCTTGCCGAAGTCGCGCTCAAGCAGGCGAAGAAGCAGACAGCCCCGCGCGCCGCCTTCTTTGACCAGCGCCTTCTGGACAAGGCGCGGGCGCAGTCGCGCCTTGAAGACGAGTTAAGCGACGCCCTCGACCGCGGCGAATTCGTCGCTGTTTTCCAGCCCAAGGTGAAGCTTGAAACCGGCGAACTTGTCGGCGCCGAGGCGCTGGCGCGCTGGCGGAGGCCCGATGGTGCAATCGTCTCGCCCGGCGTGTTCATCCCGATTGCCGAGGACCTCGGACTGATCGCAAAACTCGGCAAGCAGATGATGCGCGATGCATGCTTTGCTGCAGCAGGCTGGAACCGGAAGGGCATTGTTTCTTCGGTCGCCGTGAATGTGTCGCCGCACCAGTTCGACGATCCGGACTTCGTGAATTCTGTCTACAAGGCGCTCGACGATTCAGGCCTGCCGCCCAACCTGCTCGAACTCGAGATCACCGAGAGCGCCGCCGTCGCCGATGGTGATCGCGTGGCGCGCACGATGTGGCCGCTGCGCAGTCGCGGCGTGCGCCTCGCCATCGACGATTTCGGCACCGGCCATTCCAACTTCGCCGCGATCACCCGCCTGCCGTTCGACGTGTTCAAGATCGACCAGCAATTCGTCCGCGCGCTCTCCACCGACCCGCACGCCCCCGCCATCGTCGAGATGATCCTCGCCATGGCCGAAGCGCTGGGACAGGAGACGGTCGCCGAAGGCGTGGAGACCAAGGAGCAGGCCGACTTCCTGCTCCGCCGCGGCTGTACGATCGGGCAGGGCTATTACTACTCGCCCCCGCTGCCGGCGGAGGAGTTTGATGCGTTCGTGCGGAGCTACAGGCCGCGACCAGCGGAGCGGTTCGCGGCGTGATGCCGGGAACCTGACGCGTCAGTGCACCGGGCGAATTCAAGTAAACGTCCAGGCGCTGGCCAAATTATCGTTTGTCGATAAATTTGCTTGTTGCGCCCGTGTACCCGAGATAGACTGCCCAACGGTCAGGAACCTGAGCAATGTCGTCTGAGCCCACTTGGCATTCAACCACCATTCTCGCCGTGAAGAAGGGGCGCAAGCTCGTCGTCATGGGGGACGGGCAGGTGTCGATGGGGCAGACGATCATGAAGGGCAATGCCCGCAAGGTCCGGCGTCTTGGCGAGAAGGGTGAGATTCTCGCAGGGTTCGCCGGAGCTACGGCTGATGCGTTCACGCTCTTCGAGCGGCTCGACCAGAAGCTCGAACGATTCCCCGGCAATCTTCAGCGCGCCGCCGTGGAACTCGCCAAGGACTGGCGCACTGACAAATACCTCCGCAACCTCGAAGCCCTCATCATCGTGGGCGATGCGACATCCCTTCTTGTCATCACGGGCAGGGGCGACGTGCTGGAACCGGAGCATCCGATCGCGGCCATTGGTTCAGGGGGCAACTATGCGCTGTCCGCCGCACGCGCGCTGTATGAGTACGAAGACGACGCCGAAAAGATCGCACGCAAGGCGATGACGATCGCGGCGGAAGTCTGCGTCTACACAAACAGCAACTTCGTCCTGGAGACACTGGATGTTTGACAAGACCGACATACGCGCCGCTGTCGAGGCGGGCGCGATCAGCGACGAAGGCGCCAAGCGCTTCGAAGCCTTCCTGAAAGCGCGCAATGATCCCGAGCGCATGCTCGATCCGGAGAATTTGCGCTTCCTTTCGAATTTCAACGATGTGTTCCTCACCATCGGTATCGTCGTGCTGATGACCGGGCTCGGATTTCTCTCGGCGATCTCGGTCATCAATGTGCTGGGTCTCAGCGCGATGTCAGAGCCGCAATCGATCGCCGAAGGGCGCGCACTTGCTGACGCGATCCGCCTTGCAATCGTGCTGGCGCCGGTTCCCGTGGTCGTCGGCGCCTGGCTGCTGGCCGAATATTTCTGCGGCAAGCGTCGCCTGCTGTTGCCATCCATGGCGCTGTCGATCGCGATCATCTGGGCCTCAGCGATCATGGCTGCGGGCCTTGCCAGCTTCTTCATCGACCCGGTCGACACCGCGATTCGTGCAGAGAGCGGCAATGTCAGCCCGTGGGACATCATCACCAGCATCAGCTATGCTGGCTTTGCGGCTGCGGCGCTCGCCGCTGGCGTCATCTTCCTCCGCTTCCGTCTGCCGTTCTCGCTCTTCCTGCTGGCAGGCGCGGTCGCCGGGCTCCTCTACACCGCCGTTGCGCAGTTCAGCGGCATCGGGCAGGTCGGCAGCGGTCTCGCCATGCTGGTCATCGGCCTGGCGACGCTTGCTGCGGCCATCGGTTTCGACATGAAGGATCCATCGCGCTCGACGCGTTCGTCGGATCACGCCTTCTGGCTGCACATGGCGGCTGCGCCGCAGATCATCTTTGGCGTGCGCGGCCTCCTGCTTGGATCTGGCTTTGCGCCGGCGAGCATGGCGGAGGCATCGATGATGCTGTTCGTCCTGCTGGCTTTCGCGCTCCTGTCGCTGGCGCTCAACCGGCGCGCCCTGATCGTTTCGGGACTGGTCACCTTCGCAGCGACGCTGTGGGTGCTGGTCAACGAGTTCGGCGGCGGCGGCGTCAATACGCTCATGCTGACAGCGCTTATCATCGGCGGCGCGATCGTCCTGCTCGGCGGCGGCTGGCGCACGGCGCGCCGCGGTCTGCTGAAGGTGATCCCGCAGGCAGGAACGCTGGGGCGTATCTTCCCGCCGGAACCTGCTTGAGGAAAGAACCGGCCTAAACGTCTTGCTGACATGCGCAGCCATGAGCTAGCGAAGCTGACCTGGCCTCCCTAGCTCATGCCAGCTCTGTCCTGCAGGAAGCCATGTCCGAATTCACACCGCGCGAAATCGTCTCCGAGCTTGACCGCTTCATCGTCGGCCAGCCCGACGCCAAGCGCGCCGTCGCGCTTGCCCTTCGCAATCGCTGGCGCCGCAAGCAGCTCGCTGAAGGGCTGCGCGAGGAGGTGACCCCAAAGAACATCCTGATGATCGGGCCCACCGGCGTCGGCAAGACCGAGATCTCGCGGCGTCTGGCGCGCCTCGCGAAAGCGCCGTTCCTGAAAGTCGAAGCCACGAAGTTCACTGAGGTCGGATATGTCGGCCGCGATGTCGAGCAGATCATCCGCGACCTCGTCGAGATCGCCATCG
>JBMOGP010000389.1:0-3476 GCA_049318285.1 Hyphomonadaceae bacterium | reverse complement strand
CGATCTTCTCGGCATGCGCGCGCGAAAGCGAGCCTCCGAAGACGGTGAAGTCCTTAGAAAACACATAGACGATGCGGCCGTTGATCGTCCCCCAGCCGGTGACGACGCCGTCGCCCGGGATACGCTGGTTCTCCATGCCGAAATCGTGCGAGCGATGTTCGACGAACATGTCCCACTCTTCAAATGAGCCTTCGTCGAGCAGCAGCGCAATCCGCTCACGCGCAGTCAGTTTGCCCTTGGCGTGCTGGCTGTCGATGCGCTTTTGGCCGCCGCCGAGCTTGGCGGCTACACGCTTCTTCTCAAGCGCGGCGACGATATCTTTCATGGGTAAGGCCCCGGTTTTTACGGATGCGAGATAAGCGGCGCTTGCCTGTCAGCGCAAGCGCCGCCTTGCCTATGCGGGAACGGCCTAGTTCCGGATCCTGACGCCCATGGTCAGGTTCAGTGGCTCGCCGGGGAAATAGCGGTCCTGACCCTGTGCGAAATCGGCGCGATCGGCATAGCGTTCGTCGGTGATGTTTCTCACGATAGCAAAGGCTTCCAGCGCATCCGAGAAGCGCCACGCGCCACGCAAATGGCCGATCAGGTGCCCGTCATAGGTCGCAGTGTTGGCGGCGTTGGTGAAGTACTCGCCGACGTACTCCGCACTAAGGCCGAGCGAAAGGCTGCTGCCGACCCAGCTGAGCCCGGCATCAGCTAACCATTCAGGCGCGGTGTCGATTTCGTTGCCGTCCACAATGTCCTCGGCCGCAACAGCGACGTTGCGGTTGAAGTCGTACCGCTGATCCGACCAGGCTGCGCTGGCATTCCATTCGAGATCGCCGCCAGCGATCTCCCCAAGCGCGCCAGACAGTGACGCCTCGACGCCGAGGTGGCTTGTCTTGCCATCGGGAACGTTGAGCCCGTCGGAATCGCGAAAGAAGAAGTTGTCCTTGTTCATCTGGTAGACGGCCACGTCGTAGTCGATGCCGGCAACCACCCCGCGAGCGCCTGCCTCGTAACTGTCCAGCTTCTCGACGTTGAGGCGCTGGATCGTCTGCAGGTTCTGGAGGCGGTACTGGTCCGATGTCTGCGGCGCGCGCTCGCCACGCGCATAGTTCGCGTACAGGACGAGATCTTCGAGGCCGGTGTAAGCAACGCCAACCTTGGGCGTGAGTAGCTCAAACTCGTCCGTACGGCTCGGCGCTACGCGGAAGCGGCCGCGCGTGCCGGGAGCGACATTGGTGGTGTAATCCCACTGGTGCGCCTCGCCGCGCAGTCCGGCGAGCAGGCTCCAGCCCGGCGCGAAATCCCAGTCGACCTCGGCGTAGAGCCCCGTCGTCGAGGTTTCAACATCGTAGTCGTAGTGCACACCCTGCGGGAATGTCGGGTTGAGAGGATTGGCGCCGCCAAAACTGGGCCGTGTCTGAACTTCGGAAAGGTAGCCGTCAGCGACCTGGAGGTCGCCGCCGATCGACCAGCGGACGTTGTCCGGGCCAAACTCATAGCGCGCCATCACGCCTAGCTGGTCGTGGCCGTTCTTCTCGGTCGACTGATCCGGCAGGAAGTGCTGGATAAAAGTCATGCGCTGCACCGTGCCAAACGGCGTGATGATCAGCGAGTCACGTCCGATATCGGTCTCGAACCGGACATTGGCGCGCGCGGCCCAGGCATCGCGATACGCTTCCGGATTCGGGTTGGTGGTCGTGATGCTGTCGTTTTTGTAGACCTTCGGGCCCTGGATGAAGCCGGCGGTCTCCTGATTGAGGTTCACAGCAGCGAGCGTCGCCACAGCGTTCCACGTCTCGCCCTGCCATTTCGAACGCCAGGTCAGCTTCTGCTGGTCGACGCCGGACGCATCCCGCCAACCGGCGTCGTCCATCACGGAGAGGCCGACCCAGCTGTCGACGCCGTTGGTCGTGAAGTTGGCCGTTGCATCGGCGCGCGCGCGCTGCAGCGAGTTCGCACTGAGCGTCAGCGTCTGACCGGTCTGGGCGCCCGGCTCCGGGTCGATGAAGTTCAGCAGTCCATGCACAGCATTGGAGCCGTAGCGCACCGACGCGGGTCCGCGTACAACCTCGATCGCTTCGGCAGTCTCGTGGTGCACTTCAAAGAGTGCGTTGACGTTGCCGAAGCCCGCCGCCCGTGTCGGCACGCCGTTCTCGAGGATCAGGAACGAGCCCTGGCCCGCGCCTGCTGGCAGCACGGGCGAGCGGATGGCGACCAGTAACTCCTGGCCGGAGTTCATCTGCACGTTCACACCAGGAACGGTGTTGAGGATTTCGGCTGGGTGGTTGGCGGCAACCTCGGCGATTTCCTCGCTGGTCACCACAGAATAGGCCCCGGGCTCTGTCTGGAGCCGGTCGCCATAGATGGTGACCACGTCGCCATCAGCAGGAGCAGGGTCAACCAGAGTGGTTGTCGGAACGGCTGCTTGCTGGGCGAAGGCTGGCGACGAGAACGCAGCCATGGCCACGGCTACAGCAACCCAGCTCGCCGATGAATAAACTGAGCGCACTCTACCCTCCCGACCAGACGGTCACACTTCGATTGTAGCGCCGGTAAGCCGAGCAGCCTCAACCCGCAAATAAACTCGCGGGTAGCAGGCCGACAATCGCGCCCGAGAGGCAAGTGGCGAAAGTTCCCGCAATAAGGGTTTTCCAAGCAAGACTCAGGAAGACTTCTCGCTTTTCAGGGGCAATGATCGACAACCCGCCAATGAGAATCCCGACAGATCCGAAGTTCGCGAAGCCGCAAACTGCATTCGCGACAATTCGGCGCGTGCGGTCCGACATCTCATCTACCGGGATTGCCGACAGGTCGATGAACGCAACGAACTCAGTCAGGACCGTCTTTACACCGAGGATCGAGCCAGCCTTCGCGGCCTCCTCCATCGGCACGCCGATCATGTACATCAGGGGCGCAAACACCCAGCCAAGTATGCGCTGAAGCGACAGCGGCTCTCCCAGCACAGGCGGAATCGCGCCCAGGATCGCATTCACGATGTAAAGCAAGGCAAGGGCGGCAATCAGCATTGTCGCGATGTTCAGCACGATCTTCATGCCGTCGCTGGCGCCGGTCGCAAACGCGTCCATGCTGGAGTGATACTCGAAGTCGGGCTCGGATGCCCTTTCGCGAATGTTGATCGTCTCGGGCACGATGGTGAGCGCCACTGCGACGGCCGCAGGAGCCGCCATGAGCGAGGCCACCAGCAATTGCGGAAGCGGGTTGGCCATCACCGGCGCAAGGAAAGTGACGTAGATTACGAGAACCGACCCCGCGATAGTCGCGAACCCCGCAGTCATGACGATGAAGATCTCAGACCGCGTCATACGCGGAATGTATGGCTTGATGAGAACCGGCGCCTCGGTCATCCCCATGAACACGTTCGCCGACACGGCGAGGCTGGTCGCACCGCCAAGCCCCATTGTCTTGGAGAAGACGAACGCGAAGCCCTTCGTCACCCAGCGCAGGACATGCCAGTGCCAGAGGATCGC
>JBMOGP010000388.1:0-3497 GCA_049318285.1 Hyphomonadaceae bacterium | reverse complement strand
GCAATGGCGAACTTGCCGCCGAACACGCCGATCGATCCGGTGATGGTCGAGCGCGTCGCGACGATGCTGTCTGCGCTAGCCGCCACGTAGTAGCCGCCCGATGCCGCCGCCGATCCCATCGAGACAACCACTTTCTTGCCTGACGCCTGCACCTTCTTCACGGCGTTCCAGATCTGGTCCGAAGCCGTCGCTGATCCGCCGCCTGAGTCGACGCGGAACACGACGGCGTTGATCTCGTCGTTCTCAGCAATCTCCATCAGCTCTGCCGCAACGCGATCCGAGGCAAACATCGGCGTCCCGATCGCGAACACATCTCCCGACCCGCCGCCGCCCGTGACGATGTCGCCCTCTCCGCCAACAATGGCGATTACAGCCTTCCCTTCGCGCGGCTGGCCCCGGTAATCCCCAATCGCCACGAGTTCGCCTTCCGCCCGCTCACGCGCAGCGGCTGCCGCTTCCTCGGGATATCCGAGCTTGTCGACGAGCTTCAGCTCGACCGCACGTTCCGAAGAATAGGGGCTGGCCTCCATCAGCGTGCGCAGCGCCGCAGGCTGCATCTTCCGGTCCGCCGCGATGTCAGCGATCGAATGGCCCCATACACTGGTCGCCAGCGCCGTCATCGCAAGCGCATGCGGCTCGGAGTAGCCCGTACGCTTGTAGGTGTCGGCTGCGTTCTTAAACTCGTAGAACTGCTCGATCTGCGGATCGATCTTGAACTTCTCGAACGCTCCGCCGAGGAACAGCGTCTCGAACGTGATCCCCGGCGTCTCGAACGACGTGCCCGGTTGCATCCAGATCTCGTTCGCCGCCGAGATCGCGCGATAGGAAGATGGCCCGCTCGCCAGGAATCCTTGCGTGTGCGCGATGATGAACTTGTCAGCCGCGCGCAGCCGCAGGAAGGCGGCGCGCAGCTCTTCTGCACGCGACGAGCCCAGGTCTATTTCCGGCGCCCGCACAAACACGCCCTTCACATTGGGATCGCTGGCCGCCGAGTTGAGCCGCAGCATGACCTCGACAAAGGAAATGTCGCTGAACGCCGCGCTCAGCGCATCCGCCGCCGGCTGATCCGGCCACGACCGGCGAAGGTCGACCTCGACGACGGCATTGGGAACGCGCTGTGGCTCGCCCGACGGCAGAAACGACATCAGCAACATCAGCGGGATCAGGACAAAGAACATCACCAGCGCCGCAAGGCCGCCAAGGAAGGTGAGGAGGAAAGTACGCATGCAGGTCTCCAGGCCGTCAGCCAGCCTTAGCCGCAAATGCACGCGTTCGTCACCGCCGGAATGCCGGCGACGTTAACGATTTGATTGGGCGGGAGCTGTCCTGGTCGGAGTAGCTGGATTCGAACCAACGACCTCTTGCTCCCGAAGCAAGCGCTCTACCAGGCTGAGCTATACTCCGACGGAGCGGGGCCTATAGCGGCTTTCCGATTGGCGTGCAACGCCGGAAAAACCCCGCCAAATCCGGTCGATCCGGGCGGCCGATGCGAGCGAAACTGCGTCAAAACAGGGCCGATCCGGGCAGTTGCTTTCCGCGCGCGAATTGCATAACTCTCCGCCCTCTCCCTGCACTGGGGCGTCGCCAAGTGGTAAGGCAGCGGTTTTTGGTACCGCCATTCCGGGGTTCGAATCCCTGCGCCCCAGCCAGGGAGAAATAGTCTCCGGCCTTTTGGTCGTTGAGGCTTTGAATTCGACCCCACTGTCCGGCACTTCGTGGCGCAGGATCCTGTCGCTGACAGGATGCCGTTCGCATTCGGCCAGAGTTCAGGCTGTTTTCGAAACGCCTGCGGGGCGCCTGCGAAAAGTGTGTTCGATCCCGACAGGCGCCACGGTGCTGGCGCGGAGCCTCAAGGCTGCGGCTTTGGCGCGCCGGGTTCGATCTTCATGAGTACGCTGTCGGCGCCTTCGTCGGTGATCACATAGAGATACCCGTCGGGGCTCTGTTCGACGTCCCGGATGCGCTGATGCAGGTCGAACAACAGCATCTCGCTGCGCACGACTTCCCATTTTTCGTTGAACACAATCCGTTCTAGATGGCCCGTACGGGGCGAGTTGCTCATGCGCATGGCGCCGACGAACAAGTTGCCTTTCCACGCCGGAAACTTGTCACCTGTGTAGAATAGCATCCCGCCCGGGGCGATCGACGGCACGTAAGAAATGTGCGGTCGCATCATTCCCTCCTTGTAGGGGACAGGCGAGATCTTCGTTCCAGAGTAGTAGCGGCCGTCACTGACAAGCGGCCAGCCATAGTTCTGGCCCGGCTTCAGCACGTTGATCTCGTCGCCGCCCTGCGGGCCATGCTCGGAAACCCAGAACTCTTTTGTCCAGGGGTTGAGAGTCAGTCCAAGATTGACGCGGTGGCCGATCGTGTAGAGCTCGGGATTGTAGCTGGCCTTGCCCGCGAATGGATTATCCGTCGGCAACGTGCCGTCGTCATTCAGACGCAGCGTTTTTCCGGCGTAGTCGTCAGGCTTCTGTGCGCGGCCGATCGACTCGTCCGTGCCTACGCCCGGACAGCCGATGGTGAAGTAGAGCTTGCCGTCCGGTCCGAACGCCATCTTGGTGTAGAGCGCATCGACATCGTCGCCAACGAAGATGTCCTCGCCGTCGACGATCTCTGTGCCGGTCCAGCGTCCGCGGAAGATGGCGTTGTTGCCGTACTCCCCGTGCGCTGGCTTGTGGTAGGACAGGTAGATCAGTCCGTTGGTCCCGAAGTCCGGATGCAGGATCACGTCCATGAAGCCCGTTGCGGTTCCGAGCACGGCGACTTTGGGCGTACCGGCGATGGGCGTGTGGTCGAGCTTGCCATTCCTGATGATGCGGAGACTTCCAGCGCGCTCTGCGACCAGCACATCGCCACTTGGCAGGAATTCGATCGCCCGCGGTGATGTCAGGCCGCGCGCGACGACGGACACGCGCAGGTCGCGCTGTTCCCACGATTCGAACTGGAATGGACCATCGCCAAGCTTGGGCGCCGGCCATGCGGACGGACGCGGACCATCGGCGCCGTCGCGCTCGTCGCGGATGCGGCGCGCGGGATAAGGAATGCCCTCGACATATGCGCTGCGATTGAGTCCGGTCGGATCGGTGCTGAGGTCCGCCTTGGCAAACTGGGGCGTTGCGCTGGCTGGCGTGGACAGAAAGGCGATCACCTGTGCGCGCTGCTGCGTGTTGATCATTCCGGACTGCAGGGTCATGAGGCCGCCGGGAGCCAGCGCGGCGGTGATGCGCTCGCGCCCAAGACCGTGAAGTTCATCCAGCACCGGCGCAGTCTCGTCGCCGCCATTGTGGCAGGCGGAGCAGAACTGCTTGTAGACACCCTGTCCCGCAAGCTGGTCGGCGCTGAAGGCAGCCAGGGTTACCGGAGCATCCTGTGCGGTTTGTGTCGAGGTGCAGGCTGCGATGGCAAGCGCAGAGACCGCCGGCCAGAGGTTTCGACGCTTCATTGCTTTCCCCGGATTGTCTGCTCTCCGGCATAGAAGGCGGAAAACCCGC
>JBMOGP010000387.1:0-3499 GCA_049318285.1 Hyphomonadaceae bacterium | reverse complement strand
TCACCTGGCTCGAGTGCCGGTCGACGAACAGGGCCAGCGAGATGATCTGGGCGCGCAGGGCGTGCGGCAACTGGTTCCCATCCGCACAACAATCGTTCGACAGAAGCGACCACAGGCGCCGGTTGACTGTCAGCGCCTCCATCCGCCGGCCCACTTCGTAGGCAGGAAGGCTGGCGGCCTCGATCAGGCCGCGTGTGGCCTCCACAAAGGCCCGATACTCCAGCTGACGAGGACTTTCAGTCTTCTTCGCCGTGTTCTGGTAGGCTTGGATCGACATTGCCTAGCAATCCCTGTTCATAATTGAGTAGTTTCCGGCACCTGGTCAGCGCCTTGTAGTAATCGGCCGCCATGATCTCGCGGGAGAGCGAGACGCACTCCTTGAGGACCTCCGTCGAGCCAATGACGCTCATGAACTCGTTGAGCCGCAGCACGAACTCATCAAAGAACCTGTTGGCCTCGGCGGGGTCGAGATACATCATCATGATCGGGAAATAGACCCGCCGCGCCGGCGTCGTGACGTCCTCCGGCTGGATGATGTCCTTCTCGCGCAGGATCGACGCCTTGTTCTGCAGCAGAAAGACCGCGCGGCGATCGCCGTTCTGCAGCACCGCCCCGTTCACAACGAAGCGCTCACCCGGCTTGAGCGACAGTTTCAGTGGCATCCGTTCCTCCCGGCCGGGTACATGCCCCGGAACCTGCCGGAGCCTGGACTTGGCCGAAAGCCCGGTATAGCCGCCGTTCCTTAAGTTTTGCTTGTGAGGGGTTAAGGCGACGATCTGGCCGCCGCGCGAAGCGGACGCTTCCCCTTCCCCGCCAAATCCGCTCTAACCGTAACCAGTGTTCCAGCCGGGGTTGCCGCATGTCCGAGAAGAAGCGTTTCGAAGGGTCCGACAGCTATGTGGCGACCGACGACCTGCGGGTGGCGGTTAACGCCGCGATCGCGCTCGAGCGGCCGCTGCTGGTGAAGGGCGAGCCGGGTACGGGCAAGACGATGCTGGCGCTGGAGGTTGCACGCGCGCTGGGCATGCCGATCATCGAATGGCACATCAAGTCGACCACCAAGGCGCACCAGGGTCTCTACGAGTATGACGCGGTGGCGCGCCTGCGGGACGGACAGCTGGGCGAGGAGCGCGCGCGCGATATCCGCAACTACATCAAGAAGGGCAAGCTGTGGGAGGCGTTCACCGCGCCTGTGCGTCCTGTCCTGCTGATCGACGAGATCGACAAGGCGGATATCGAGTTTCCCAACGACCTGCTGCAGGAACTCGACCGGATGGAGTTCTACGTCTACGAGACCGACGAGACGATCAGGGCGAAGGTGCGTCCTGTCGTGATCATCACCTCGAACAACGAGAAGGAATTGCCCGACGCTTTCCTGCGCCGGTGTTTCTTCCACTACATCAAGTTTCCCGACGACCAGACCATGTCATCGATCATCGACGTGCACTTCCCGGGAATCAAGAAGCGGCTGGTGAGCGAGGCGCTGGCGACCTTCTACCGGATGCGCGACGTGCCGGGGCTGAAGAAGAAGCCATCGACATCGGAACTGCTCGACTGGCTGAAGCTCTTGATGTCGGAAGATATCGATGTCGAGACGCTGCGCGAGAAGAACCCGAACAAGCTGGTCCCTCCCCTGCACGGCGCGCTGCTCAAGAACGAGCAGGACATCCAGCTGTTCGAACGCCTCGCCTTCCTGGCGCGGCGGGAAAATGGCTGAGCTTGTGCGTCCCCTGGAGCTGGCGCTTCGGGGGTGAACGCCAGCTGGCGACCGGCAGTCGCGGGCGTGCACGCAGGCGGCCGGCGGTGGTGAGCCCCGGCGCACGCTTCGACGCGGGCGGCCGGCGTTTGCCCCTCATCATAATCAGCCGCGGCCGGAAGCTCCATGCGATACCGATCAGGGCTGGCGGCTCGCGCCGGAGCCACAGGGGGATGCGTGCCTGCTGCAAGCGGTCGCCTTGCTGCAAGCGGGGGATTGTAAGGCTGCATTTTCCCCGCCGGTCGGACGCTGCTGTTTCGTACGGAGATCGGGGTCCTCCGTAGCGGAAGGCCGGCGAGGTCCGACCGTGGGAATCCACGATTTTCCTGTTGCGGAATGCGCTCGCCCGGCGCATGGCGCATAGGAAGGACGAGGAAGACGATGGGAATCGATGCGCACGCCCTGCATTGTCTGGACTACGCAAAGCTGTTCGGTGATTTCGGGCGCACAGTCACGCTCGGGCGCCAGAACCTCTACATAAAACCGGCGGTGCTGGAGGCCAGGTACGGTGCCAGGCTCGACTGGAAGAAGCAGGTCTATTGCGAGGGCCTGCTGGAGACGGCTTTCGGAGCGTCAAAAGTCGATTCCATCGACCGGTCGGACTACGAAGGCGCGAGCATCGTGTTCGACATGAACCAGCCGCTGCCGGACGGTTTTGGCGCGTACGATACGGTGATGGACATCGGAACCACCGAGCATGTGTTCAACGTTCCGCAGGCGCTGAAGAACATGATCGCGCTGTGCCGTGAGGGTGGGCAGATCCTGCACGTGTCGCCGGCCAACAATTTCTGCGGTCACGGCTTCTGGCAGTTTTCACCGGAGTTGTTCTTCTCGCTTTACTCGGAAGAGAACGGCTTCAGGGACACGGAAGTCTTCATCGGCAGCCGCAAGAATACGGACGTCTGGTACAAGGTGAAGAAGCCGGATCCTGGCGAACGCGTGCCACTGGGATCGCGCGACAAGATCTATGCGATCTGTCGCACCGTGCGTTCGGGCAAGGTCGATGCACGCGCGCTGGATGTGCAGCAGAGCGACTACATCGTGCGCTGGGAGGAAGGCGTACCGCCGGCCGAGCGCCCCAACCCGGACGCAGATCGCAGCTGGCTGAACCGGCGCATCCTGCACAAGTATTTCCGGACGCCGTCGCGCTTCAATCCCAATCTGACCCGCGTGCAGCTTCCCTATCGCCCGCAAATCCAGCGACGCTAGCCCCTCGCGGCGGCCCTGCACGGGGTCTGGACGGTTACTGGCTCGGCCTCAGGCCCCCGGCCGGCCAAATTGTCCGGAGGCGGCAAACTTGCTTCGGAAACCTCACATTTTACCCTCCCCAAGGGGATGCAACAGGGTTACACCACGCCCAAATTCAAGGCTCGCCCGGCGGGCGAATACAGCGACCTGGAGACGTCATGGACATCAAGGTGCCGGCAATGGGCGAGAGCGTGACCGAGGGCACGCTCGCCAACTGGCTCGTCAAGCCCGGCCAGGCCGTGAAACAGGACGATCCGATCGCCGAAATCGAGACTGACAAGGTCGCAATCGAGGTGCCGGCCCCCGCCGCCGGCGTCATCACGGAACACCTCGTCAAGGAAGGCGAGACGGTCTCCATCGGCAAGATCATCGCGCGCCTGACGGAAGGCGCCACAGCTTCGGCTGCGCCCGCTGCAGCGCCCGCTGCCAAGCCTGCCGCAACGCCCAGGCCATCGGCAGCGCCGGTCGCCAGGGCAACGGACAAGATCGCGCCGT
>JBMOGP010000386.1:0-3517 GCA_049318285.1 Hyphomonadaceae bacterium | reverse complement strand
CCCCTGCCTCATCCACCCCAGATTACGGATCGTCTGGGCGCCTGATTAACCCAAATCAGGAACACGGCAATCGGACGTGCGTTTGGAACTTCAGCTACACGGAGAATGACATGTCTGGTTTGAGAACTCTTGTCGCCGTCGCGGTCGTCGCCGCTTCGATCAGCGCTTGCTCGACACTCACGGGTGCAGCAGTCGGCGGCGCCGCTGGTGCGGTCATCGGCAACAACACCGGCGACGGCGATGCTGAGCGTGGTGCGGCGATCGGCGCTGCCGCCGGCGCGATTGCAGGAACCGTCACCGACGACAATCGCTGAGCCCAAGCAACGCCCCGCCATCCCCGGGCAAATCGCCAGGCGATGGCGGACGCGATTTATCCAGGCGCAGCTGCGTCCAGTCCAAAAGCGCCCGCTATCCGCCTTGCTGCCGACTCCGGCAACACCGCTTCCGTATCGATCGTGACATCGGCCGGCGGCATTTCCGCTTCGCTCCGCTCGCAGTCAGCACGCAGAGCGCCTAGCAGCGCGACAGACGTCATCTTGCGAAACTCCTTCCGGCCCTCGGCCCCGATCCGCTGCTCCTGTTCTTGGCGCGACACGGTGAGCCGGACGAATTTCACGTCTCCACCGGCCTCCTCAACGACTGCCCGCACGCGGTCGGCAAATCCAGCCGCAACTGTAGGCTCTGGCTGGAAAGTGAAGGCCAGGGACTTGCCCGAACGTGCGGCGGTTTCGAACACTGTCATCCACATCGCCTCACGCAGGCGCACGAACTCCGGTTCGCCGAACTGGAATCTCTCCAGCAGCGCGTCAACCACCAGATGGTTGTGAAACAGCGTGATGCCGGTCTGGGCTGACAGAGCCCGCGCAATGGTGAGCTTCCCCGACGCCGTCGGACCCCAGATGAAGATCAGCTTCATCCCGCTCGACCGAACAACTCAAGCGTCCGTTCGAACGCAAGCCTGTCAGAGGCAGGGTCATAATCGGTCGAACCCTTCCGCGCAAAGCCGTGACCCGCATCATAGATGTAGACCGGGACATCCGGATGCGCCGCTTCGATCTTGTCGACCGCGCCGAACAGCGGGATATGCGCGTCCTTTGCGCCGAAATGGCAGATCGTCGGACACTGCGGCCTGAGGCCCGCCATCTGCGCAATGTTGCCGCCGTAGTAACAGGACGCAGCCGCCAGCCCGTCCAGCCGCGCCGCCGCCAGCCAGCTCATCGTCCCGCCATAGCAATAGCCGGTGATGCATACCTTGCCCGCGGCCTTGAGCATGTCGAACACGCCGCCCATGTCATTGAGTGCGTTGTCCGGACCATTGCCTGTCGCAAGCGCAACACCGCGGGCCATGCCGGCCGCCACGTCCCGAGGCTGGACGATGAAGCCAGGCTCGGCGCGATCATACATCGAAGGCGCGATTGCCTCGAACCCCGCGGCGCCAAATCGTTCTGCCATCTCCCTGATATGATCCGACAGGCCGAAGATTTCCTGGATCACGATGACGCCGCCCTTGCGCGGACCTGCAGGCCTCACATGCCAGGCGTCCAACTCG
Source organism: Hyphomonadaceae bacterium (assembly GCA_049318285.1). Classification (GTDB taxonomy): domain Bacteria; phylum Pseudomonadota; class Alphaproteobacteria; order Caulobacterales; family Hyphomonadaceae; genus UBA7672. The sequence continues at coordinate 1,968 of JBMOGP010000386.1, read as the reverse complement.
AACCGGTCCCGGCTTGTCACACGGATCATGTCTCCAGCCATCACGGCCTCCCGGTTGCCTCTCATGACGATAGGCGCGAAAGCCCGCGCGGGAAATCAGCTTGTCAGACCGTGACCCGAAACAGCAGCGTGACGAAAAGGGTCAGAACGCCCGTCAGCAGCATGAGCAATGCAACCGCCATCGCGCAGCCGGGTCCGGGCTCGGAGCCGAACTTCGATGCGCGATACCGCCACGCGAGAAGGCCGCCGGCGAACAGCATCGCCACGCTTATCAGGAGGAGCTTCCAGTCCATCGCACACACCCCGCGCCGCTTGACGTTCTGCGCCGAGCGCAGAGCTAGCCGAGTTCCTTGGCCATAACGCGCATCGCGCGGCTGCGACCCGGACGCAGGGCGCCGGAGAATGTCTTGCCGCCGATGTCCGAAAAGCCCCAGCGCTGATAAGCGGCAATGGCCCACGCGGCGTGTTCCATCACGTCAAGCCATACATAGGTGCAGCCTTCGGCTCTCGCCTGCGCCTCTGCCGCTTCAAGCAGCTTCTTGCCGACACCGCCACGCCGCGCGCCGGGCAGCAGGTAGATGCGCGGGATTTCAGCTCCGCCGTCGCGGCTGTTGATCGGCTCGCGCGACCCCACGACCATGGTGAGGAAGCCAATGCCCGCGCTTTCCTGGCGCGCAATCCACACCCGCGCCTCAGGCCGCGCCAGTGTCGCCACCATCGCGTGCTCGCCGAACGTCTTAAGCTGATGGAAGAACCCGACCGCATCATCCCAGTCGTCATGGTAGGCGGCCGCATAAGCGGCTGGACCGATGACGCCGAGGTCAGGCGCGTCGGCTTCCGTCGCGCGGGTGATCGAGAACTCGCTCACGCCACTTTCACCATCGCCGCGCTCTCGGGCAGCTCCCTGGCGAACGCGCGCTGGTAGAACTCTGCGATGGCCGGGCGCTCGAGCTCGTCGCACTTGTTCACGAACGTCATGCGGAAGGCGAGACCGATGTCGCCGAAGATCAGCGTGTTCTCGCCCCAGGTGATCACGGTCCGCGGGCTCATCACGGTCGAGATGTCGCCCGCAATGAAGGCGTTGCGGGTCATGTCCGCCACGCGCACCATCTTCCCGACGGTCGCCTTGTCGAGATCAGGCACCTTGGCCGAGACGATCTCCACTTCCGCATCGTGCTCAAGATAGTTGAGCGTCGTCACGACCGACCAGCGGTCGAGCTGCCCCTGGTTGAGCTGTTGCGTGCCGTGATAGAGGCCGGTCGTATCGCCAAGGCCCACGGTGTTCGTTGTTGCGAACAGGCGGAACCAGGGATGCGGCTTCATCACGCGGTTCTGGTCGAGCAGTGTCAGCTGGCCAGATGCTTCAAGAATGCGCTGGATGACGAACATCACGTCCGGACGCCCCGCGTCGTACTCGTCGAACACCAGCGCGATCGGCCGCTGCAGCGCCCAGGGAAGAATACCTTCCCGGAATTCGGTGATCTGCTTGCCGTCCTTCAGGACGATCGCGTCCTTGCCGACGAGATCGATGCGCGACACATGGCTGTCGAGGTTGATCCGGATCAGAGGCCAGTTCAGCCGCGCGGCAACCTGTTCGATATGCGTCGACTTGCCGGTGCCGTGATAGCCCTGGATCATCACGCGGCGATTGTACTTGAAACCCGCGAGGATTGCCCGCGTGGTCTGCCCGTCGAACCGATAAGCCGGGTCGAAATCGGGCACATAAGGCGACTTTTCCGCAAAGGCCGGAACCTTCCAGTCGAGTTCGATCCCGAACGTCTTCTTCGCGTCCACCTCTTTTGTGGGCGCGAGCGGGATCAGGGCATCGGAAGCGTCAGTCACAGCCATGGGAAGAAAATCTCTCGTATCCAGACCCCGGATATAGTCGCTCCGGCGGACACATTGCAACGCAGCACGTAAGCGGCGTTTCGCACCCATGCCTGACGTGTCCTCCTGCATTTCATGAAAA
>JBMOGP010000385.1:0-3529 GCA_049318285.1 Hyphomonadaceae bacterium | reverse complement strand
ATGGCGCGGATCGAGGCGCTGCGTGACGCGGAGATTTCCGAGCGCATGGTCGCGCAGGCAAAGCCGGCCGCGCCGGTCGGCCCAGGCTATACCTCGGTTCCTGTCGCGGCCCCTGCCCCGGCAGAAACCCGCGATATCGCGCTTCGCCCGTAGTCGACACCGGCGCGCCCGTGCTGCTGATGCCGCGGCCTTGTCCCGCACGCTGGGTGGGATAAGTCTAGCGAACGATCCGCACCGGGAGCCGACATGTCACTGAAGCTGTTTTCCGCCGCCGCCGTTTGCGTGATGCTTGCCGCATGTGCCAGCAATCCGAAGCAGGACCCCGGCCGGTTCGGCTTCATGATCGGCTGCTGGCAATCGGCGGACGGTGTTAACAAGGAAGTGTGGTCCTATCCTGAAGGCGGGATCATGTTCGGCTACGCCACAACGACGCGCGATGGCGCGCTGGCCACGTGGGAACAGTCGCGCATCGACCAGCGTGCGTCTCGTTCGGTCTTCACGGCCTCGCCAGAGGGACAACGGCCGGTGCAGTTTGTGGAGAAGGCGCCCGATCCTCTCGCCCTGGTGGTGCCGAAGCAGGTGACGTTCGAGAATGGTGATCATGATTATCCGCAGCGCATTACTTATCGTGCCACCGAGGACGGACTGACGGCGGAAATCTCCAAGCTCGATGGCTCACGCCCATTTACGTACTCGTGGACACGGTGTGACGGTTAGGCCAGTTCACAAGCCAGCCTGTTCGCCGACACGATCGCGCACGGGCTAAGCCAGCGTCTCCAACTTCTGCTCTATGACCTCCGCAATCGCCTTTGCGATTGGCGCCATGATCTCCGGTGTTGTTGTCGATGCGTCGTCGATCGGTGTGTGGAAGTGGGCGTTGCCGCCCCAGAAGCCGACGCCGGATGGGTAGCCCTCAGCGAGCACAAGGCGGTATTCGCCCAGCGCGGTCTTGGGATCGGCGGCGAGCGGCTTCTCGATGACGGGCTGTCCGGCGAACGCGACTTCACAGATCGGGATGAGGTCCTTCGTCGCCATCAGCGTGCGCGTGAGGTTGGGCGTGTCGAGCGGAATGAGTCCGTCCACGGTCTCCTCGTAGGCGCGTGCGCCGAAGCTGGCCCCGAGATGGTACCAGAGCACAGTCTCTTCCGGACCGGGCGCCTGGACGCGATGAAAGATCTCCGCGCCGGCGTCTACCCATTCGTGGCCTGATGTCGCAATGAACAGCCAACGTACCGGGAAGGTCTGCGCCGCCGCCCATGCAGCCAGCGCGCGATGCATTGCGATGCCGGGGCCGCGCTCGCCGCCGCATGTGAACCAGCCACTCTGGGGCGTGGAGATGATGACCCATGGGTCGCCCTGTTTCCCGCGTGTGGCGACAGTATTGACACCGGTGCGTTCGCCGCCGGGGCCGGTGATCGTGAGCGTCGCTGGCTGGGCCGACAGGATAAGCGCGTCAACTGCCGGCCTGTCTTTCTCGCCGACGAGGAGGACGGGGGCGTCGAGAGTCATGCCGAGGGGCGTGTTGATGGCGACGAGTTCGCCGGACGGGCTGGAGATCACGCCAACGATGCCAATGGCGCCTGCAGCCGCTACCTGCTGGAAGGCTGCGCGATAGGCGGCGCTGGGCGACAGAGGACCTTCGCGCTCGATGTAGACGCAGGCGATACGTCCTTTCACACTGTGGGGCGAGGCGGCGTTCCACATCGTGACAGAGGCGGTGACGCCCGTATCCGGCGTGAACGCAAGCGGGGGTTGGGCAAAGCCGTTGAGTACGATCTCGCCGGAGGCGAGGCGCGCAACGGTGGTGTCGGCGTTCGGGCATGTGATGTTGGTCTGCTCAACCGCATAGCCGAGGCCGCGGAAGTGGTTCGCGAACCAGTCTGACGTGGCGCGGTCGCCGGGACTGCCGGTGCGATGCGTACCGAAGCCGACATAGGCCTCCACATCCTTCATCAGCGAGGCGCCCTGAAAGGGACTGGCCGCAGCGGGCGTTTTTGCTGAGGGTGCGCAGCCGGTGAAGGCGATGGCGCCCGCCCCTGTCACGAGTTCGCGTCGGTTCATTGTGCGCCCTGCTCTATGGTCCATGCGTTCGCCCTCGCGGCTCGAAGGGCGCTACCTGCGGTCGCTGCCGATCACCATTTGCGATTGGCGCGTCGGATGATGCAAGCGTCCGTCGATCACTTCGTCGACGGCAAATGCCGCGGTTGAGCGGTTCTGCGGCCGTCAGGCCACTCGGTTCCCGTGTCTGGCCTAGAGTATGGGGGCAAAGCCGCGGTCCTGAACTCTGCGCAGCACGCCGAAGCAACGTCAGGTTTCCTTCGCGGGCGGGGTGTGATGACCGGCAAGGCTCTTTCTGACGTAACGTCAAGGCGCGGCTTTGTTTTCGCGAAGCTTACGCTGCTGCGTTGACTTCGCGGCGGCGCACTTAATACTCGCCTTGGTAAGCGCTATTACACAAGAACAGCGCTGAGGGAGAAGACGTCATGAGACCCCAGGCATTGCTGTCGGGCGTGGCCGCCCTTGTGCTGATCGTCGCCGGCGGCGGGATCGCGCTGGCGAACAATACCGGACCGGCGAGCCTTACACCCGCACGTGTCGATAATTTCCGCCTCACCGACAATCAGGGTTTTGCGCAGGACCTGAAGCGGTTGGTCGATGTGAAGGCGATCGCGCTGGTGACGAGCATGAACGGTGATACGGGATCACAGCATGCGGCGAAGGTTCTCGAGGGTCTGAAGTCGCAGCATCCCGATGTCGCTTTCCTGATGCTGAACTCAAGCGCGAAGTCGCGTGACGAGGTTGCTGCGGAAGCAGCGCGGCTGGGTGTGACGATGCCGGTGCTGCATGACGAGCTGCAGCTGGCGGGCGAGCAACTGGGCGTAACCTATGCGGGCGAGGCCTTCCTGATCGAACCCAAGACACTGCGTATACTGTATCATGGTCCGGTAGATAGCAGCGCGGCGGCGACGAACGCCAAGGGCTATCTGAAGGAGGCGCTAACCGATGTGCTCGCCGGCCGTGCGGTGGCGTCGGCGAACGTCGTAGGCAAGGGCACGCCGATCAACTTCGTCGAGCGCGGCAAGCGCGCACAGCATGCGAAGATTTCCTATGCGAAGGACGTAGCGCCGATCCTCACGGAAAAATGCGTCGTGTGTCACCAGACAGGCGGGATCGCGCCGTTTGCGATGTCGGACTACAATCAGGTTAAGATGTTTGCGCCGATGATCCGCGAGGCCATTCGGACCAAGACTATGCCGCCCTGGCATCCCGATCCTGCGGTCGGCAAGTTCGAGCATGATGGCGGGCTGTCGGCGGACCAGATCCGCACGGTGGTGCACTGGGTCGAGGCAGGCGCGCCGCGTGGCGGCGGCGATGATCCGCTGGCGAAGCAGGCACATAGGGCGCCGGACTGGCCGCTGGGCAAGCCGGACCTTGTGCTGGACGTGCCGGCCTACACCGTGCCCGCCTCCGGTGTGGTCGACTATCAGTTCCCGGCGACGGTGAACCCGCAGACCGAAGCGCGCTGGGT
>JBMOGP010000384.1:0-3534 GCA_049318285.1 Hyphomonadaceae bacterium | reverse complement strand
CGCGCGGCGATCTCGGGATAGCGCGTGTACTGGCCGACAAGGCAGGTCGCGCGGCTGGCGCGCGTGTGCGGATGGTTCGCCCAGAACAGGCTCGTCCGCACCTTCGGCGTCAATGTCCCCGCAAGCTCCGGCGACAGGGCTGAAAGTCCTGCCTCCAATCGCGCCAGCGCCGCCGCCTCCTCGCCCCTGGCCACATCGCCCGCGAACAGGTTTGTCAGCACTGCGCCAGCGCCTGTCTGGCCCACGCTCGAATCCCACATCATCTGGAAGCCGCGGTCGGAAATGATCCGGCTATTCGTCGGCTTCGCGCTCGCGCCGACGATCAGCTTGGCTGTAGCGCCATGGCCAAGCTTGTTTATCACCATCATCTTGTCAGCCGGCAGCGCCAGCCCGCCCAGCCCCCTGATCTCGCGCAGACGGGTGAAGGGCAGGGCCATCACAACATGTGCAAACGTGCGCTCGAACGAGGAGCCGTCCTCCGTGCGGAAGCTCAGCTTCAGCCCATCGCCTTCGCGCGCGATCGCCGCCAGCTGATGCCGCTTGTGAATTGCCACGCGCTGCATCAACGGTTCGGCCGACAACCGGCGCTCCAAGGCTTCCGGCAGGCTCGAGGATCCGCCCACAATCCGCATCGCACCATCGCGCTTGCCGTGCAGCGCAAAAGGCCTGGCCGTGTCGGTTCCGACGAGGTCCACGAAGTTCAGTGAAGACTGCTGGCTGACGCCCACCCCGAATTCCGCCTGCCAGGCCAGCGCCAGCAGGTCGATAACCCAAGGCTCCGTCGATCCCGCCAGACCCTTGAGATACTCGGAGAGCGGCAGGTCATCGAGCTGCCTTGCCCGCTCGGTCCATTCCCCCGCACGATCGAGCAGCACCGCCTGGTCGGCAGCCACGCGCAGGGCGACCGCAACGAACGGCCCCGTCGGTCCCGCGGGATCAAGCACGTCAGAATCGCCCCACTGGAGCCCGCCAATGTCATAAAGCGCCGGACGCGCACCCTCCGGCGCCATCCGCTCTACCCTGACGCCAAGCTCGCCGCACACGCGAAGCAGCGCCTCGTCGCCGCTGTCAACGAACTCCCCGCCCAGTTCGCAGAACTGGCCCTCGGGCGTGAAGTCTCGCAGCGTGAACATCCGCCCGCCCAGCCGCCCACTCGCTTCGAACATATCGACCATCGCGCCGGAGATTGCGAGCCGCCAGGCCGCCACCAGCCCCGAAACGCCTCCGCCCACCACGGCGACAGAACCCGCCTCCCCGTTCAGCTCGGGCCCCGCCTGTGGTGTGCAGGCCGCCGCCGCCAGCAGACCCAGAGCCGCCCGCCGGGTCAACGCGCGCGGGCCCGTCACGCCAAACTCGGCGTGCGCCTGGCGTATGCACCCATTGATCCAGCTCAGAAGCTGCGTCCGCGCCATCCGGCTCCCCGTCGTCAGGCCGCGATCTAAGGGCAAAGCCGGCCGGAAAAACAAGAAGGGCCGCGCGGCATATGCCGGCGGCCCTTCCCGTCATTGAGCGGGGTGAAAGCCCCCGAAAGCTCTTCTGTCAGCAGGTCGGAAGACCGGAGGTTGCTCCGAACGACAGACCGGCCAACAGGGCTCCGCCCCGGCTCATAGTGACTGACATTGGATCACCTCCTTTCGCAAAGTTGACGATAGGAAGGAGGATGGGGGCCATCGGCCCCGCGCGCAAGGGCAAAGGATCGGCAGGCGCAGTTCAGCCCGCGCGCACAACCTTGACGGGCAGTTCCGTCCGCGCATCGACCAGCACGATACGGCCATCGATCCGTGCATAGAACTGCCCGTTGGGCGCTGACGGAAGCGCCAGATTTGCAGGATCATGGATAACCAGCGCGGAGGTCGGCGACACGCGCCGCATGGGTAGCCCCCCATAAGCTGAGTGAGGGTCCGGCAATGGCCGCGGCCCTGCGGGCACATCGACCGTGGGATCCGTCGGCTGCACCGGCAGCACGCCGGTCACCAGCTCGGACGTCCGATCCACCAGGACAAAGCGCCCATCCACGCGCGCATAAAACTGTCCTGCAGGGGCAGGCGGCAGGATGTATCTCTCGGGCGTTGTCACCACCGCCGTCGATGTCGCCGGCACGCGCCTGTTGAGAAGCGACGCCTCCGCCAGCATCCGCTCGCGCGCTACGCTCTGGCGGTCCTGCTCTGCCTTGAGCCGCAGCCTGTCGCGCTCGCGCCTGTCGTCCATGTCCCGCATTGCCTGTTCGGCCACGGACACGCCTGAGCCGGGCAGGCTGTTGAGATACCGCTCGCGCTGGCGCGCTGATTCAAAATGGTCCAGTTGGCGCTGGTCCTCCATCTGCAACTGCCGGTCCAGCGCATCGAAGCGCGGCAGCGGCTCCAGCTGCGCATGCGCTGGCATGGCGACGAACAAAAGGCCCGCGAAGGGAAAGGCTTTCAGCATGCTTACAGTATAGCACGTCCACGGCCGCGTTCACCCGGCGGCACTGAGTCGAAGACCTGCCAGCCCGGCAGCATCGCCATGGTGACGACGGCCTTGCGGAACAGCCGGCGGATATGAATGCTGCGAAGGCGCTGTTTCATGAGACGTAAACGCCCCGGTCAGCGCAACGCTCGAGACGCCTGTTTCATGGTCCTCCGGCCATCAAGATCCTTTCCCGGAAGGGGCAGTCAGCGGTTCATTCGATCAACGATCCGGGTCTCGCGTCTCGCCACGGAAGAAGTGCGCCGCCTCGCGCCAAGGCGTAACCGACCAGTAGGAAGTCGCGAGGCCCGAGGGCGACGGCAGGACAAATACCTCTGGCCCCTCGCCGACGGCCTGCCGCCCGACGCTGATACGTTCGGTCGACTTGCCCAGCCACAGCCCCGCAGCCGTCTTTCTGGTGAAGGCCAGCGCGTCGGGCGTCAGCCGCTTCACCTTGCGCTTGAAGCCCTCCACATCGAACGCCTCCCGCGCGATCTGTGCATCGACGCCCCAGCTTGTCTTGCAGAAATCCGTGAGGCCAACGCCAAGATCGAGCAGCAACGGATATTCGTGCGGCGCCAACAACCGCGGCGTGACGCCGGTCTGATGCAGCGCGCGCCAGAAGCGATTTCCCGGATGCGCATAATAGGCACCGACCGCCGCCGACATCGGCCCGGCCGCCGTGCCGACGAACCACAGTCGCAGGTTCGGTGCGAGCCGGTCCGGCAGGATGTGCGCTGCCTTTGCGAGAGCCTCGCGCGCCATCAGTTGGTGTCATCCATGTGTGTTCACGCGGCGCACTTTGAGCGAGTACGACGCGTCGTCAACGCGCTAGAACCGCTTGAACGCCTTCGGCGCCTGCGTCGCGCTGGCCTTCGCCACCAGTTTGCCGTCCGGATCGAACAGCTCCGCCTCGATGAAGCAGGTGGACTTGCCCCATTTGAGGATCTTGGCCTCTGCGCTCGCCCTGCCGACGAACAGCGGACGCAGATAGGAGATCTTCATCTCCAGCGTCGGCGCATTCATGGTGACGTTGGAGGCGATGATCGCCGCCGTGCTCATCGCCTCGTCCAGCATCGCCGCGATGAA
>JBMOGP010000383.1:0-3536 GCA_049318285.1 Hyphomonadaceae bacterium | reverse complement strand
TAAAATCTGTTGGGCCGCAAGGCCCGTCCCGGTTCGACCCCGGGCGCCCGCACCAGACACTGCACCGCCTTTACTTGATCCAACACGTGATTGGGTCGAACGCTGCGACGCGGTCCAAAGGAGACTGCACTTGGCCTTCTTCATGGGCTGGCATGCGTCACGGCCGGATATCGCGGGCTGACAGGGGTGTGTGTCGATCAGCGCGGAGAGCGCATCTGCGATACTTGACCATGAGGCATTGTCCATAGCTGCTCCGGACAGACCATCGCAATACTCCGGTCCCACCCAGGCTCTCGTGATGGTGCAGAATTTGCTGGACCGAAGGGAAAGGACCAATCCATGCTGGAAGCACTGAACGCACCCCGGGGATACAAAGGTATTCGTTGAGGATTGAGCCGGTTGGCCGTGGCATCGGTTAGATGCGCGGTTGGCAGGGCTGGGCTGGGCTGGGCTGGAAGCAGCCTCCTCGACAGCCTTTTGCATTGCAACGTGCCCAACGCTAACATTGCGGGATGATCCTTCGCGCCCTCGCCTTCGCAACGACACTGTGCCTGTTCGCGACGCCGGCCTTCGCGCAGGACCCGGAGGTGGAAGAGCCAGCGCCGCCGCGCAGCGCGCCGATCGCGTTGGTCACCGAACTTGCCGAAATGCTCGGCCGCGCGCATGCCGTCCGCACGCTTTGCAATGGTGATACGGATTCGACCTGGCGTAACTACATGCTCAACCTGATGTCTTACGAGGCTCCCGCCGGCGAGCGGCGCGCCTCCCTGACTGATGCCTTCAACCGCGGCTATCGCGGCCAGAACCGGGAAACGTCAACTTGCGCCGCTGGCATGCCGGCGATCGAGGCAGGAATCGCCCGCCGCGGCCGCGAACTCTCTGACGCCATCGCGCGGACCTATCTGAATTAAGCAACCAAAGCGGCGATACCTCGCCACCCGCGTCAAGGTCGCTCAACGTACCCCGCGCGCAGGACGCGATCAGGCCAGTACCGCCAACAAGGCGAAGTCAGATTTCATCACAGTTATGGGTCTGAAGTGCCGATGTCCCTCAGTGCGACCCTCAGGGAATGAGGCAGGCGATCAGGCGTGGGCCTCGCACGGCTACCGCGCGTTGCAGCGCATCGTTGAACTGGGCGCAGGTGGAAACAGCTTCGGCGCCCACACCCATGCTCTCGCTCAGCTTGACCCAGTCGATATCCGGATTGCCAAGGCTCAACATGTTGTTGGCGGCTGGCCCGGGATTGCCAGCGCCGGTGCGTGCGAGCTCGATCTTGAGGATGCGATAGGCGTTGTTGACGAACACGATGGTCAGCACGTCAAGTTTTTCGCGCGCCATCGTCCACAGGGACTGAACCGTGTACATGCCCGCACCATCTCCCGAGAGACACACTGTCTTCACATCCGGCCGTGCAACCGCAGCGCCCACCGCGACCGGCATGCCCTGCCCGATCGCGCCGCCGGTGTGGCCGAGCCATTCATGGCGCGCGCCAGCCGCCATCGCCTGGTAGATCGGCAGGCTCGACGTGACGCCATCGTCCGAGACCAATACGCCTTCAGGAAGGTAGTGCGCCAGCGACATGCCGATCGTGTGGGGATTGAACTTGTCGCCCGATCCTGCCGCCGGCCTTGCCCAGTTCGCCACACGCGGCGCCATCGGCGCATCGAGCCAGTCGGCCAGCCGCACAACTGCATCGAAACTGTCTGTCTCGGGACCGCCCAGGCTGAGTGTCCGCGCCCCCTCGGGCGTGAAGGCGCCAGGCGTGTTGGGATAGGCGAAGAACGCAACTGGCGACTTCGTGCCTGCGATCAACAGCAGATCTACATCCGCCAAGGCCTCGACCGCCAGCTCGGCAAAATACGGCAGCCGCGCCGCATCATATAGCCCGCCGCCTCTCACATGACGCGCCATGAAGGTATCAGTGATCACGCGAACGCCCTGCGCCTCCATCCGCCGCAGCGTCTCTGCCCCGCCCGCATGCAGCGCCGTGCCGTTCACGATCATGGCGGGGCGCTTCGCCTTCGCGACTGCCCGCCCCGCCGCTTCGATCACGTCATCGCCTGCGGTTTTCAGGCTCGCGCGTGCGCCGCCGGCCGCCCGCATTGCGCCCTGCGTCCAGGCCACATCCGCAGGCATTATCAGCGACACCGGACCCGGCGGCGGACCATAGCTCGCCTCGAACGCTTCAACCGCAAGTGCGCCAGCATCCTCGACGCGATCCACCGACTTCAGCCAGCGCGAATTGGGCGCTGCCAGCGCCGCAATGTCAGACGCCAGCGGGGCATCATACTGGCGGTGCGTCACGGCATGATCGCCGATCAGGTTGATCATCGGCACGAACGCCCGCCGGCCATTGTGGATGTTGGCCCCGCCATTGAGATAACCCGGCCCAAGGTGCAGCAGCGTCAATGCAGGCGTCGCGGCCATGCGTGCGTATCCATCCGCCGCACCGGTCGCGACCCCCTCGAACAGGCACAGCACCGACCTGATCCGCGGCTCGCGATCCAGAGCCGTCACGAGATGCATTTCGCTGGTGCCGGGGTTGGCGAAGCATGCGGCCACACCGCAGTCCGCCAGCGATCCGATGATCGCTTCCGCCCCTGTCATGTCGCTGGAAGCTGTCGCCATATCCACCTCGTCTACATGCGCGGACCCTATCCGCCGGGCGCCACGTTACAAGCCTGGCGCTCCGGTCAACCGCCGACGTCGGCCTCACCTTCCGGGAAGAGGTTCGCGCCGCAACGCCGGCAATGCGCGGCGTCACGTTCATGCTGTGACAGGTGACACGCCGGACATTCGTGACGGATCTTGTCGCCGATTGCGATGGCGCGGATCAGCTGCAGGAACAGGGATACGCCCAGGACCATCATGATGACGGAAAGCCATCGCCCCGTCGTGCCCTGCATGGTGATGTCGCCAAAGCCGGTCGTCGTCAGGGTCGTCACCGTGAAGTAGAGCGCGTCGAGATAGTTCTGAATCTTGTCGTTCTGTCCGTGCTGGTCGACATAAACGAACGCCGTCACGATGAAGACGAAGACGATGAGGTTGACCACTTTCGACACGACGAACGAGTTGTAGTTCAGCCATTTCGACACGACATTCTGCCGGTCGAGAAATTCAAACGCGCGCACCAGACGGACCACGCGAAAGACACGCAGGAAGACCATGTTCTGCGCGAAGAAGGGAATGAGCAGCGTGGCTGCGACGACCAGATCGGCAAGATTGGTGATGCGCAGGAAGAACCGTGCCTTGTAGCGCTCGATGTAGAAACGCGCCGCAAGGTCGAGCGTGATGATGGCTGCGATGAAGAGGTCGATCACGACCCATGCGCCATCCATCAGCCGCTCTTCGCCGCGCCAGGAAATCGACGGATGAAAGAGGAACAGGATGATCGAGACAAGGTCGAAGGCGAGCATCGACCACCGGAACACGTTCGGCCAGCGGCCATGCCCGGAGTACAGCCAGAACAGCGCCCGATTCAGCCCCCTGCGATGCTCGTGCATCAGGCTTGCACCAGCGTCTCGACGAACCGGACC
>JBMOGP010000382.1:0-3537 GCA_049318285.1 Hyphomonadaceae bacterium | reverse complement strand
TGACCTGGAGCGTGCGGTGAAAATGTGGACCCGCCTCGGGGTGGGCGGTGATGATGTCAGCGCCTGCTGCAGCGAAGGCTTCGAGATAGGGGTCGACCGGCGCGATCATCAGGTGGACGTCGAACGGCTTCTTGGTGTGCGGCCGCAGCTTCTCGATCACAGCAGGGCCGATCGAGATGTTGGGGACGAAGTGCCCGTCCATCACGTCGATATGAATCATGTCTGCGCCGGCCGCGTCCACGGCGCGCACTTCCTCACCAAGCCGAGCAAAGTCCGCCGCCAGAATCGAGGGCGATATCAGGATGTCAGACATGGGATCGGCCTAGCAGCGCCCAAACGGGGGCGCAACCTATCGCGCGGCGAACCTCTTGCAGGGCTGGCCTCACCTGCCCCGGGGCATGCGCCGTCTGACCGGTCGGACGCCGATCAGTCGCCGAACGCCATGTTCTGGGGGACGACGCGGGCGCGGGCCCCGTATTCGATCAGCACTGGCGTGCCTTCGGGCATGGCAAATTCGCCTGCCTGCGCGATCGAGACGAGTTCGCCCGAAGGCAGGCGGATCGTGTAGGCGAAGCCCGGCTGCGCGCCAGCCGACTTGCCGATGGCGCTGCCAGCGAGGCCGCCGAGCAAAGCGCCGCCGATGGCGCCAGCCGTGTTGGCCTTGTGACCGCCGCCAAGCTCGGAGCCTGCAAGACCGCCCAGGGCGGCGCCGGCCAGCGTGCCGATCTTCGCCGACGAGCTGGGAGCTTCAATGGTTATGGGACGCGCCGCCACGATCATGCCTTCCTCGACGCGCGCGATGCGACCGACCTGGGAGGACTCATAGCTGTTGGCGCCGAGGCCGCTTGCGCATCCGGCAAGCGCCGTGGCGAGCACCGCGAAGGCGATCGCGAAGGCCTTGGAGGGCTTGGCGATGACGGACGGGCGGATCGCGTCAAAGCTGGCGCGGGCGACGGAATCGGCGGAGGCGTGGATAATGGCGTCCATCTTGTTAACTCCGGCGGGACGACGTTCGGCGGGGGATCCGTCCCTACACTCACACTTTCTATCAGAAACGCCTGAACCGACGCTGAACCCAATGGTTCACATTCGTCGCTTATCGAAGGCTGGATTGTGGCAACTTCAAAGAAGAAGCATCCAGCGCCCGGTTCGTCCGTATCCCGACATGAATGGGAATGGCGACAAGCTCAGATGCGTTCAAGTCGTGCGATGAAAAAAGCATCGGCGCTGAGCGAGGCAACTGCACTTTCGTAGCTGGGCGCGTCTTTAACGTCACGCTTTGGGTGCGTCAGTGTGAGCACATCTCCCTGCATGGTTAACCAAGCCTCGCAGCCCGGAACCTCCCCGGGGGCAACTGCAACGCGCCGCCACCCTCCCCCAGCGATCGCGCCTTCGATCACCTCGACCCCCTCTTCAGGTGTCGGCGTGCAGACCGCATATACAAGCACGCCACCCGGTTTGAGCATCTCTCCTGCGGCGTCGACCAGCGCGCGCTGGACAGCAGGGAAACGAACGAAGTCGCGCGGATCGCGGCGCCAGATACCCTCGGGATGTCTGCGGATGATGCCCAGCGCAGAGCAAGGTGCATCAAGCAGCACAAAGTCGAGCGGCTCTGCAGGGCGCCAGGTGCGCGCGTCGGCTTCGACGATCTCCATGGGCAGGCGCGCGCGCTCAACATTCTGCCGCAAGCGCGCGACGCGCTGAGGCGACATGTCGATTGCCGTGAGTTTCGCGCCCATCGCCGCGATCTGCATTGCCTTGCCGCCAGGCGCCGCACACAGGTCCGCTGCTGACTTGCCACGCACATCGCCAAGCAGGCGCACAGCAAGCGCGGCCGCCGAATCTTGTACCCACCATGCGCCTTCGGCATAGCCTGGCAGGCTTGCAATCGCGCCGCCGCCATGAAGCCGCAGCGAACCACCCGGCAGGATGTCCGCCTCGAGGCGCTCGGCCCAGGTGGCGGCGTCCACGCCGGCGCGCAGGGTCAGATCGATCGGCGGCTCATCGAGCTGGGCAAGCGCCATGTCGTGAGCCCGGTCTGCGCCGATCGCCGACTTCAGCTTCGCCGCCAGCCAGTCGGGCCAGACCGACGTGACAGGTGCACCATCCCACGCATCGCGCTCGCGGGCAGCGCGGCGGAGAACAGCGTTGACAAGACCGCCACCGCGTCTGGCTTCATGCCACTGGCGAGCCGCCTCGACGGTTGCCGAAACCGCAGCGTGCTCGGCGACGCCGAGCATCCAGAGCTGGGCTGCGCCAACGCGCAGCAAGGCTCGCAGGGGCGGCTCGATGTCGGCAAGCGGCCGCTGCACCATGCCGCCAAGCGCCCAGTCGATGCGCCCCAGGCCACGCAAAGCCGCGCCAGCCATCGCACGCGCAAAGCCACGGTCCGGGCCTTCCAGCATGTCGAAGGCCCGGCTGGCGCCCATGGCGACGTCGAAATCCAGCTTGCCGTCCATCGCAGCTAGCACGAGTTGGGCGCCAGCCAGTCGGCTCTGCCACCCGGCAGTCGGTGTCTTGGATTGGTTCGGCGCAGGCGGCATGCCGCGGCTGGTAGCGGTTCAGTGCGTACCTGTCACGCTGCGGTCTGGCACGGCTAGGGTCCGCTAGAGACCGAAAACCTTCTGGAACACACCGAGCAGGCCATCGAACTTCAGGCCGGCGTCGGTGACCGCCAGAGCATAGGCCGGAGCGCCATCGAGCGCCTTGGGCTGGTGGTGGACGCTTGGGTCCCGGATCGAGAAATCGCCCGGGCCATAGACAGCCCCGCTGTCCAGATACTCGCCATGGATGCAGAGCGTCAGCTCACGCCCCTTGTGGGTATGACGCGGCACCGTCATGCCGGGTGCGACCCTCACAATTTCCGCCTTCAGCGCGCCAGGCGCACCAAGATCGAGGCTGCGGATACCACGGCCAATCGTCTTCCAGCCTGACCGGCTTTCGGCCGACTCGATCGCCTCACGAAGCCTCGCTGGCAGTGCGGCCAGCTCGGGGTAGGCCAGCTCGCGTTTGCGCGCGAGGCCGCCACGCTCGATCGCTGCGAAGGCCATCGCCAGCGCGTCGACAGACATCTCCGCCGGCGCTTCGCCTTCAAGTGCGATGCCTGAGATCACCTCGCCTTCGGAATCCGAAACTCCCCTCATTTTCATGAGGACATCAAGGAACAGGTCGAGGGCGGGTTCCGCCCGACCCGACGCCAGGGCGGCGAGGGTCGACTCGTCCAGTTGAGCTTGCTGGGTGACCTTAATCATCTCCGGATCCGTCCGACATACACCACATGCAAACGATACGCGTGTGTTTCCCCAGCGGATCACGTCGACCCTCACTCATCGCCGAGCCTTACTTTCATCTTTGCAAAAGCGAGACGGATTCTCGACTTCACCGTCCCAAGCGGCGCGCCCAGCCGGGTCGCAATCTCGCTGTGGGATAACCCTTCGTAGAATGCGAGCTTCAGCAGGAGGACCTGCTCCTCTGGCAGATCTTTCATCGCTGCCCGGACACGCGCCTCGGTTTCCATCGCTTCAATGCGGGCGTCAG
>JBMOGP010000381.1:0-3537 GCA_049318285.1 Hyphomonadaceae bacterium | reverse complement strand
GACAGCAGGATCATGCCGGCCGGCATTGAGGCGCCAATGTCGCGCAGCCGCAGCACCGTTGCCATGGCGAGCGCAGCGCCTGCGCTGTCGCCAGCGATGATCACATTGTGCGCCTTCATGTCTTCGCCCAGCAAGCCGAGATAGGCGGCAACGCAGTCCTCCACCGCGGCGGGGTGACGATGCTCCGGCGCCAGCCTGTAGTCGGGCAGGATCGCGCCGATCTTCGCATGCCCCGCCACCTGGCTCGCAAGGCCGCGATGCGATTTCGACGAGCCCATGGTGAAGCCGCCGCCATGACACCAGAAAACGACATGGTCCCCGCTCGCACCCTCGGGCAGCAGGCCAAGGCAGGACACGCCGTTGAGCACGATGGCGGATTCAGTTGCGATCTGCGGCGTAGGGTCATTCCGGGCAAAGGCGTCATAGGCGCGGCGCAGCGCCGGGACGTCAGCCGGATCGACGCCCCGCAGCCGCGACGCCACGGCTTCGCGCGCCTGCGCCAGTTCGCCGACCAGGCCAGATACGGAACTCAACAAACCTCTCCACGCACACCGTACAAAACCCAAGCACGGCAGGACCGCAAAGGCCATGCTGCGGTGTGTTGTTAACTGTCATGGGTTGCGCGCTGTGTCGCGCCAGACCGGGCCGTCCTGCCTCGCCGAAGGCGGCAGGAGGCAGCCCGAAGGGTCGCAGGCGGACAGGCCGCCCCTACATCTGCATCGCCCAGCCTTCGACCGCCATCGACGCCTGGCGGACGGCTTCCGTCAGCGTCGGGTGGGCATGGCAGGTGCGGGCAATGTCTTCCGACGATGCGCCAAACTCCATCGCGACGCAGACCTCGGCAACCATCTCACCGGCCCCCACGCCCACCAGATGCGCGCCGAGCACCTGATCCGTCGTGGCGTCAGCGAGGATCTTCACGAAGCCGTCGGTCTCATGGTTGGTCCTGGCGCGCGAGTTTGCCGAGAACGGAAACTTGCCGACCTTGTAGGCGACACCCGCCTCCTTCAGCTCTTCCTCGGTCCTGCCGACCCAGGCGATCTCCGGCTTGGTGTAAACAACGCCCGGAATGATATCGTAGTTCACATGTCCCGCCTTGCCCGCGATCAGCTCCGCGCAGGCAACGGCTTCGTCTTCTGCCTTGTGCGCAAGCATCGGACCCGAGGTGACATCGCCGACCACCCAGACGCCCTCGGCCGAGGTGCGATAGTGGTCGTTGGAAATCTGTCCGCGCCGGTCCGGCGTGATGCCCACAGTCTCAAGGCCAAGCCCCTGCGTGTACGGACGGCGTCCGATCGCCAGCAGAACAACGTCCGCATCCAGCGTCTCGGCGTCGCCGCCGGCCGCAGGCTGCATCGACAGTTTCAGCTTCGACTTCAGCTTTTCGACGCCCGTCACCTTCATGCCGAGCCTGAAGACGATGCCCTGCTTGGCGAAGATGCGCTGCGACTGCTTGGCCAACTCGCCATCCGCGCCCGGCAGGATGCGATCGAGATATTCCACCACCGTCACTTCCGCGCCAAGCCTGCGCCAGACCGATCCAAGCTCGAGCCCGATAACGCCCGCGCCGATCACGATCATCCGCTTGGGCACGGTCTTCAGCGTCAGCGCGCCTGTCGAGGATACGACGCGCTCCTCGTCGATCTCCACGCCATGCAGCGGCGTCGGCTCCGAGCCCGTCGCGATCACGATGTTCTTCGTCTCCAGGACCCTGTCGCCGACCACGACGCGGCCGGGGCCATCAATGCGACCGGCGCCATTGAACACGGTCACCTTGTGCTTCTTCATCAGGTAGGTGATGCCGGCCGTGAGGCCTGAAACCGCGTCCTCTTTCTGCTTCTGCATGTTGTCGAGGTTGAGCTTCAGCCCGGTCACCTCGATGCCCAGCCCCGCGAAATCCTTCGCCGCCGTCTCGTAGAGTTCGGAGGCGTGCAGCATCGCCTTGGACGGAATGCAGCCGACATTGAGGCATGTCCCGCCCAGCGTGTCGCGCTTCTCGATCAGCGCGACCTTCATGCCCAGCTGGCCGCAGCGCGTCGCGCAATTGTAGCCGCCAGGTCCGCCGCCGATGATGACGACGTCAAAAGTCTCGCTCATGGGTCTTGTCCCGCGTCTTTTCGCTTGCTGCGGGAGCTATACGCACCCCGGCTGCATGGTCAACAAAGCGAATATGGGGACGCGCGACCCCGGATTCACCCGTCAGTAGACGCGCCGGCCGATCACCGGCGACTGCGCGGCCCTGTGGTCCGCCTTGTCCCTGCGTGTGTGCGCCGTAACCCGCGTGATCGAACTCGTGACGATCGCCAGCATCAGGATGCAGGCGCCCGCCACCAGCTGGTTTTCGAGGACATGATCCAGCTCGAATGTCTGCTTCACCGAAAGATTGAAACCCGCCGCCGCCAGGCCGCCCGCCATGGCCAGAGCCGCCCCACCCGGACCATTGAAGAGCACGGTGAGCCCGCCCAGCAAGCCGAGCGCCCCGCCCAGCGCAGGCATGACGAAAGCGAGGTCCTTGCTGTGCGCCAGCACATTGCCCCAGAGCAGCCGTTCGACGCTGCCCGGGTTCTGGATCGCGGTCTGGTAAAGCAGCCAGCCCGACGTGGCGATCAGCAAAATGGCGAATACACGCCGCATCTCGATACCGGCGCATCACGCGCCGCCCCTGGTCCTGTTCGGGCCAGACACTAGCGCGACTTGCCTAATGCAGGCCTTCCGCCAGTGCATGAATCAGGCAGGCCGCTGAAAGCTTCGCTTAACTAGTGCAGCACGCCCCTGAACGTCGCCGACCATACCAGCATGGCCACGACCAGCGACGCCCACCCCGCATTCACCGTGGCGCGTGTCGGCCGCGCGTGAGCTGCCGCTTCTGCAGTGGGCGCGCGCCGCGCCGTCCACGCGCGCCAGAAGAAATACAGCCCCTGGCCCATCACCAGCAGCGCCACCAGCCACGCGGCAATCCTGTGCAGCATGATCATCGCCAGTGCCGTCGCGATCAGCACAACCGCCTGTCCCGCGATCCAGCCGCGCCGGGCAGCATCGTCGCGGTCCTTCCACCGCGCGTTGGCTGCTTCCTCGGCGGACGTGCCGGACCCCGGCGCCTCGTCCGCCGCATCACCCGCCGCATCGCCCGGCATCGTCTTCGCCATGCCCTCGGTCTGCGAGGTCATGCGGTCGAGCATCATCTCCATGCGGATCTGGCGCACCAGCGCAAAGGCTCCGAGCAGCCAGAACAGGCCCGCAAGCCGGATGATCAAGCCGAGAAGTCCCTCGGAGAACGCCCCGGCGTCCATCCGCCCTTACAGGTCGAGCAGCAGACGTTCCGGATCTTCCAGCGCTTCCTTCAGCCGGACGAGGAAAGTCACCGCTTCCTTGCCGTCGACGATGCGGTGATCATAGCTCAGCGCGAGATACATCATCGGCCGCGCCACGATCTTGCCGTCGACAACAACCGGACGCTCCTCGATACGATGCATCCCCAGCACGCCCGACTGCGGCGGGTTGAGGATCGGCGTCGACATCAGCGAGCCATAGACGCCG
>JBMOGP010000380.1:0-3542 GCA_049318285.1 Hyphomonadaceae bacterium | reverse complement strand
AAGATCGCCTGCGCGGTCTTGGCGCCGGGGCGGACGATTTTCTCACCAAGCCGGTTAGCGACCTTCACTTGCTGTCGCGCGTGCGTGCGCTGACCAAGTACAAGATGGTTGCCGATGAGCTGCGCAAGCGCGAAGCCTCCGGCAAGCGCATGGGCGCGGTCGATATCGTGAATTCCGGCCGGGCCAGCGAGCCAGCACAGATTCTTGTGGTCGATGAGAACGAGCGTCAGGCGCGACGCATCTGCCGCTATCTTGAAGGGCTGCACCGCCCGATCAGCCATGTCGAGGCGGGCCAGCTGGGCATTTCCGGCTCGATGGTCGACCTGATGATTGTGTCGCTGTCGAACGAGAAACTGGATGGGCTACGGCTGTGTGCATACTTCCGGTCGCTGGAATCCACGCGGGACTTGCCTATCCTCGTGGTCGCAGAACCGGACGACGAGAAGAAGGCTGTGCGCGCGCTTGACCTCGGCGCCTCGGACATCGTGATCAAGCCTATCGACTCCGAAGAACTGTGCGCGCGGGTCAAAACTCAGGTGCGCAAGAAACGGTATCTGGACGCGCTGCGGGCGCGTCTCGATCAATCCATGGAGCTGGCAGTCACGGATCAACTCACCGGGCTGCACAATCGCCGCTACATGCGCGTCCAGCTGGAGAGTTTCCTCAACCGTTCGCTGATGGGTGGCGGTCCCGTCTCGATCCTGCTTTGCGACATCGACCACTTCAAGAGGGTCAATGACATACACGGCCACGCCGCCGGCGACGATGTGCTGCGTGAATTCGGCCGCCGGTTGAGCGAGAACATCCGGCCTGCCGATCTTGCCTGCCGCTATGGTGGGGAAGAGTTCGTCGTCATTATGCCCGACACCAGCCAGACCCTCGCGCATGCGGCGGGTGAGCGGTTGCGGCAGATCATCTGCGATGAAGGTTTCCGCATCAATCGCGGGGAGGAGCTGCGCGTCACCATGTCGGGCGGCGTCTCCACAGTTGCGCGGGAAGACACGATCGATGCGCTGCTAAAGCGGGCTGACGACGCCCTCTATCGCGCCAAGTCGATCGGCCGGAACCGTGTTGAGACGGAATTTCTTGGTGTAGCCTAGACCGCACAAAGGTCTGATCTACAGCCTTAACTTTGTCCCGCAATGCGTGCATATAGCGCTCCATGGATACGTTCACTCCAGGCTCCCTCCCCGGCGAAGCCCGCCTCCGTTACCTCGACAACGATTTCGAGGTGCTGACGACTGGCCGTTTCGTCTCGTGCGCCGTGACCAAGCGCAAGATTGCGCTCGAGGACCTGCGTTATTGGAATGTTGATACACAGGAAGCCTACTTCGACGCGGAAACAGCGTTGACGCGATGGAAGCAGCTCACGAGTCGGTAATAGTCGCTGCGTTTCTGGCAGGGTTACTCGCGGCATGCGCGGGGCCCTCTGCATCGCCTGTTGTCGAGATACCGGCTGTCCCGTCTTCGCCCGTGATTGCTGAGGCGCCTCCACCTCCGCCCATCGAACGTCTAGTCGCCGCCCAGGCGCTGCCTGTGCAACCTCCCGAGCCGCCAAGGCCGGCGCTGGCATGTGGCGGACCAGCAAAGCAGGGTGGGGCGATCCTGTGTCAGGCGCTGCCTGGCGCGACGATTACGCTGGATGGCAAGGCAGTTGCGATTGCCGACGCCGGCGGGGTGGCGGTGATCGGTCTCACGCGGACGCAGGCGTCGCCGGCGAAGATTGCAATGCCTCCTGTCGCAACGGCGGGAGATACCCAGTCTGTGGTGTCTGCTTCCACAGAGGTTGAAGTGCTGCCGCGCAAGGACACGGTCTCGAAGTTCGAGATGGAGTGCCGCCGCATAGCCCCGCAGTCACCAGAGCAAAAGCGCCACGCCGAGGTGTCGTGGGTTCGCAAGGACAAAGCGATGAAGGCATTCAACACGCCGCTCGCGCCGGTCGGTTTCGTGAAGCCCGCGGATGGCCCTTATTCGAGCGCCTATGGCGTCACACGGACCTATGTTCCGAAGACGAAGGACTGCGAGGGGTCGACCAGCGTCCACAACGGCCAGGACATCGCGATCGCCAGCGGCACCGAAATCCGCGCGCCTATGGCGGGGACGGTGCTGCTGGCTGATCCGGGTCTTTTCTACGAGGGCGGCGCGGTATTTCTTGATCTCGGCCGCGGGCTCGTTTCGATCACCATGCACATGAGCCGGATCGATGTGAAGGATGGCCAGACGGTTGCCCGGGGGCAGGTTCTGGGCCTCTCAGGCGCCACCGGGCGAGCCACGGGGCCGCACCTGCACTGGGCGATCAAGTACCGCAACGTCCTGTCCGATGACCGGGGAACGGACATCTGGCTTGATCCGCTGCTTATGCTTGACCTCAGGCCCCCGGGCTGAAGCAGCCGGTGGACGCGTGGATCAACTTCGCCTAGTTGCGCGGGCATGACCGATTTTCCGCGCCTGCATGTCTTCGAGGGGCTGACCAATTTCCGCGATTTTGGCGGCTATCGCGCTGGCGAGCGGCGGATGGCGTCAGGTCGCTTTTTCCGCTCGGCCAATCATGCGCTGGCGACGGATTCTGATCTCGCGCGGCTGCGCAACATGGGTATCGCGGCGGTGGTGGACCTGCGCCGGCCGCAGGAGCGCGAGCGTTCGCCGTCGCGGCGATGGGAGGGGTTTGCGGCGCAGGTGATCGAGAACCACGATCATGATGAGGGGTCAGAGAGCTGGGACGGCTTCATGGCGGCATGGGACATGGAGCCCGCGTCCTATCAGCAGTTCCTGCTGCGCTATTACGCCGACGCCCCCCACCTGCCGCGGCTCGTCGACCTGTTCACCCGCTATTTCGACACGCTCGCGAGCAGCGATGGCGCGCTCGTGGTGCATTGTGCTGCCGGCAAGGACCGTACGGGACTGGTGGTAGCGCTGACGCACATGCTGGCTGGCGTGCATCATGACGACATCGTTGCTGACTACATGCTGACCAACACGTCTGGCCGGTTCGAGCAGCATGGCGCTGCGTGGCGTGACGCTATGCTGCAGCAGTTCGGCCGCGCACCGACGCTGGCGACGATGCGCGTGATCATGGGGGTGTCGCCTGAATTCCTCGAGCGCTCATTGTTGGTGATCGAGGAGCGCAATGGCGGCGTGGAGGGTTATCTCCGCGAGGTGCTTGGCGTCGACACGCGCAAGCGCGAGCTGATCGAGCAACGGTTGTTCGACTGATCCAGGTTCTGTCGGTTCTGGCTGCCTGGGGCCGTCGTGAAACTTCCTAGGCCATGCGTGTGAAGAGGTCGGCATGCCGAGCTCCCCGATCGCGTCAGGGTCTCGCGGGCAAGGAGCGCTGTGCGTTCCGGAGACCTAGTGCGCGTGGGTGGAGCGCTTGCGATAGGCACCGTGATCGTCGATCTCGAACATTTCCGGGATCTGCGGATGGTTCACAGGCTCGGGCGCGTCGTCCGGCAACAGGTTCTGCTCCGAAACATAGGCCATGTAGTAGGACGAGTCATTCTCGGCGAGGAGGTGGTAGAAGGGCTGGTTCTTGACCGGCCTGA
>JBMOGP010000379.1:0-3551 GCA_049318285.1 Hyphomonadaceae bacterium | reverse complement strand
ACCGCCGCAACGCCCTCTTCCAGCGCAAGTACAAGATCCAGGAAGTGATCCGCCGGCGGCAGGTCATGCTGGTGCAGGTCGTCAAGGAAGAGCGCGGCAACAAGGGTGCGGCGCTGACCACCTATCTCTCGCTTGCCGGCCGCTATTGCGTGCTGATGCCCAACACGTCGCGCGGCGGCGGCATTTCGCGGAAGATCACCAACGCGGCTGACCGCAAGCGCCTCAAGTCGATCACATCAGAGTTCGAAATTCCCCGCGGAGCCGGACTCATCGTCCGCACAGCAGGCGCCAAGCGCACCAAGAACGAAGTGCGCCGTGATTTCGAATACCTCACGAAACTCTGGCAGCAGATCGTCGGCAAGACGATGGAATCAATGGCGCCCGCCCTCATCCACGAGGAGGGACATCTGGTTCTTCGCGCGGTCCGCGATCTGTACGACAAGGATGTCGAGCGCATCATCGTCGAGGGCGAGGACGCCTACAACGAAGCGCGCACCTTCGTGAAAATGCTGATGCCGTCACATACGCGGAAGGTCGTCCACCATGACGACAACGGTCCATTGTTCGTGATGACCGGCGTCGAGGACCAGCTGGAAGGCATCTACGCGCCGACGGTGCAGCTTCCCTCCGGCGGGTATATCGTGATCAACCAGACCGAGGCGCTCGTCGCTATCGACGTCAACTCCGGCAAGGCGACGCGCGAGCGTAACGTCGAAGCCACAGCGCTCAAAACCAATCTGGAAGCGGCGGCTGAAGCCTCTCGCCAGATGCGTCTTCGCGACCTCGCCGGCCTGATCGTCATCGACTTCATCGACATGGAGGACATGAAGAACAACCGGGCCGTCGAAAAGAAGATGAAGGACTGCCTGAAAATCGACCGCGCCCGCGTGCAGACGGGCCGTATCTCGCAATTCGGCCTGTTCGAGATCTCGCGCCAGCGCCGTCGCGCGGGCGTGCTCGAATTGTCATCCGAGCCCTGCGACCACTGCGGCGGCACCGGCCGCATGCGCTCGATCGAGAGCGCTGCGATCCAGCTTCTCCGCATGATCGAGGCCCGGGCCGCGGACGACCGCGTACAGACAGTCCATGTTCAGGCCGCAGCCGAAGTCGCGCTCTACCTCCTCAACGAAAAGCGCTCGTCGATTGCCGCGATTGAATCCGACAACCACGTGCTCGTGCGCATCGAGGCTGACGAAGACCTGAAGGCCGGCGAGTTCAACATCGAGGGCCGCGCCGACGGCAACGTCGTTGCGCCAAGACCGATGCAGCCGATCGATCTTCGCAAGCTCAAGCCCCTGCCTCCGCCGGCAGCGGATGAGATCGAGGAGGAAGACGACGACATCGTCGAGGACTCCGAAGACGAGACCGACGATGAGCACGACGGCCACGATCTCGACGAGGAACAGGGCTCCGAGGAAGAGATCACCTCGGACGCGGAAGACGAAGATGCTGATCGCGACCGCAACCGCGGCGGACGCCGTGGCCGCCGTGGCGGCCGCCGCCGTCGCGGCGGGAAGGACCGCGGACACGAGACCGCAGAGTCGGAAGACGGCGACACGCCGGAACAGGCGCAGCCGGTTGTTGCGCGCGAAGATGGCGAGCGTGACGACGGTCGCGGCCGTGGCGGACGCCGCCGGCGCCGCGGCGGCAGGGGCGACCGTCCCGAGCGTGGCGAACGTAATCGTACACCAGACATCGCCGCGGATGGCGGCGAGATGCTCGATTTCCTGGCGTCGGCTCCCTTTCTCGTGGCCCAGGCCGCGCCGGAACCTGAAGAACCGGCCCTGGAACCCGCACCGCTCGCGGCGGCCCCGATCGAACCAGCACCGGTGTTCGAAGCTCCCGCGGAAGTCGAACCGACGGAAGCCATCGCCGCAGCGCCCGAACCGCAGCTTCAACCCGTTGCCGCAAGGCCGGAACCGGAGCCAGCACCCGAACACGAAATCGCCGCATCCGCCCCGCAGCCTGCGCCTGTCGAGTCGATGCCCGAACCGGCCGCAGCTGCGGCCGAGACGGTCGAGACCCGGCGCCACGCCATCCATGGCGAGCCTGAAGTTCCGGCCCCGTCCGGAGAGGCTCCCCGGAAAGTTGGCTGGTGGAACCGCCGCCGCGCAGGCTGAGCCGCTCCCACAGGCAGCGAAGCAGCGCAGCGGCTTTGACTATCCTGGCCCGATGGCTAGCCTGGCTGTCGGCGGGATCGAAAGAGAGCGTTTGCATGGGCGTTATGCAGAAATTCCTCCGCGCGGTCGCCGCGCCCGTCCTCGCGCTTGCGTTGCCGCTCAGCGCGACAGCGCAGGGGCTGATCCGCGACGCGGAAATCGAGCAGATCCTTCGCGACTATTCGGACCCACTTTTCGCGGCGGCGGGACTGAAGCCGGCGGACGTGAACATGTACATCGTGCAGGACGACTCGCTTAACGCCTTCGTCGCCGCCGGCCAGAACATGTTCCTTCACACGGGCCTCATCATGGAGGTGCGCACGCCAGAGGAATTAAAAGGCGTAATCGGGCACGAGACGGGGCACATCGCCCTCGGCCACAACGTCACGCGCCAGGTCGCTGCCGAAGGCAGCGGCAACATTTCGCTGATCACGATGGGCCTCGGCGCACTCGCACTTTTCGCCGGCGCCCCGGATGCGGCGCTTGCCCTCTTCGGGTCCGCCTCACAGTTCGGGATGTTGAGCTTCTTCAAGCACACACGCTCGGAAGAAGCCGCCTGCGACTTGTTCGGCGTGGAACTCATGGAAAAAACGGGACAGTCGGCAGACGGCAACGTCTCCTTCATGGAGAAATTCCGTTATCAGGAATTGATGTCGGAATCGCGCCGCGATCCCTACTTCCGCGTGCACCCGATATCGAGCGACCGCATCAGCAGTGTGGCGCGCCGCGCCAAGGAGATCGCTGGCAAGGCGCGAGCGCAGACGCCCGAAGAGTCCATGCAGCTCATGATGATGCAGGCCAAACTTGTCGGCTTCATCGGCCCGCCGAGCCGCGTCCTTTCGCGCTATCCCGCCAGCGATCAGTCGATGCCGGCGCGCTATGCGCGCGCCATCGCTGCTTACCGCGCCGTCGACATCAAGGCGGCGCTCACCCAGATCGAATCGCTGATCACGGAACAGCCGGACAACGCTTATTTCCATGAGCTGAAAGGCCAGGTCCTGTTCGAGAGCGGCAAGGCGGCAGAGTCCGTCGCGCCGCACCGCAAGTCTGTCGAACTGGCCCCGAAGCATGCACTGCTGAAGGTGAACCTTGCGCGTTCGCTTATAGGCACCAAACAGGATCCGGCGATGAAGGAAGCCGAAGGCCTGCTGATGGACGCCATCCAGCTTGAGCCGGATAACGCATTCGCCTGGAACCAGCTGGCCGTGTCCTACGCCAAGCAGGACCGCATCGGCGATGCAAACCTCGCCACGGCGGAGGAGGCCTACATCGTCGGAGACCTTGCACGCGCCTTCAACTTCGCGCGAAGGGCCCGCGACGCGCTGGACATGAACACTCCGAATGGCCAGCGTGCCGATGACATCATGGCGCTGTCCGACCCACGCAACAACC
>JBMOGP010000378.1:0-3604 GCA_049318285.1 Hyphomonadaceae bacterium | reverse complement strand
AAGGTCGGCGTGCATGTCAGCTGCGTCTATGGCGAGTTCGCCCCGGAGTTCGCGAAGACCATTCCGGGATCGGACGCTTCCGGCGGCAAGTTCTGGGCGGCGGGCATCTCGCTGATCGCACATATGGTAAATCCGCGCGTTCCGGCCGTGCACATGAACACCCGCATGCTGGTCACCTCGGAAAGCTGGTTCGGCGGCGGCGCCGACCTCACCCCGCTGCTCGACTACCAGCGCCAGCAGGACTACCCCGATACAATCCAGTTCCACGCCGCCATGCAGGCTGCCTGCGACGCGCATCCGCCGGTCGACTACGCCGCGATGAAGAAGCACTGCGAGGAATACTTCTACCTGCCCCACCGCAACGAGCCGCGCGGCATCGGCGGGATCTTCTACGACCGCTACAATTCAGGCGACTGGGAGAAGGACTTCGCCTTCACCCAGGATGTCGGCCGCGCGTTCGCAAAGGTCTATCCGGAGATCGTCAGCAAGCGGATGGCCGAAAGCTGGTCGCAGTCCGAGCGCGAGGAACAGCTGATACGACGCGGCCGCTATGTCGAGTTCAACCTGCTGTATGACCGCGGCACGACATTCGGACTGAAGACTGGCGGCAATGTCGCCAGCATCCTGTCGTCCATGCCGCCCGTGGTGAAGTGGCCGTAGAACGGCCCAATGGCCCGGCAACAAGGCGCGGCGATCAGATCAGGCGCAGCAACGCCTCCCGGCCAAGCGAGAAGTCACTGGAAATCCAGGCCTCCTCAGCCGTCTTCAACGCTTTCCCCACCATCGGACCAGTGGCAAGGCCAGCAGCAAGCAGGTCGGCGCCTGTCAACGGCATCGTCGGCGGCGACCAGCTATCAGCGGCGGCCAGCACCGCCCGCCAGTGCGCCGCGCCAGAGCCCGCAAGCGCCAGCGCTGCGCGATCCTTCACAACCTGCACGCCAGACCTGTAGATCGCCGCCCTTATCTGCGCCGGCGTTGCCCCTTCCAGAGCACTCTGGTCGCCGGCTGCGCGATTGAGCCTGTAACGCTCTTCGTTCGACAACTTCAGGCGATTGCTCACCTCGCGTATGGCGGCTTCATCCTTCCAGAACAGGGCCAGCATGCGCTGCATCGGATCAGCGGCAACGCCGTCCTCGCGCGCCGACGTCACAAGCCTGCCCAGCAGGTCCAGCCCCTTCGCCTCCGGGAACAGCTGCGCCAGCACGCCGCTCGCCTCCATCGCCCGCAAGGACGGCATGGGCTGCAGCGCCGCGAGCAGCTTCTTCGTCTCCATCCAGATCCGCTCGGCGGAAATGCCGGCCAGCCCAGCGCGCAGCCGTCCGCACGCCTCCAGCCCCGCAGCATCCGGCGTCTCGCGCGCGTACCAGGCCTGAAAGCGGAAGAATCGCAGGATGCGGAGATAGTCCTCGCGGATGCGCGTGTCGGGATCGCCGACAAAAACGATCCGGCGCGCAGCGACGTCATCGAGGCCGCCGCCAGTCGGATCATGCACCGCGCCCTCGCGATCAACATAGAGCGCATTCAACTGGAAGTCGCGTCGCTGCGCGTCCTCAGACCAGTCTGTCGTGAACGCCACCACAGCCCGCCGCCCGTCCGTCTCGACGTCGCGGCGCAACGTCGTCACCTCGAACGGCCTGTGATCGGCGACCACGGTCAGCGTGCCATGCTCGATGCCGGTGGGGTGAACTGCGATGCCTTCGGCGCGCATCACCTGCTCCACCCGGTCAGGCGTCAGCTGGGTCGCGATATCGATATCAGCGACAGGCTCGCCCAGCAGCGCGTTGCGCACGCAACCGCCGACGAAGCGCGCGCAACCCGGCTGCGCGGCTTCAAGCGCATCCATCACCCGCTGTGCAGCGATCATCCAGGGCTGGGGCGCCAGCCTGTGCATGGCTCAATTGCCCGTATCGCGTGGGGCGACCGGCGCCTGCGAAGGGGTGATGGTTGTGGTGTTCTCGCCGCCGGGCAGGGCGGCCTGCGCGCAGTCGACCTCTTTCGGCGGCACGATCCGGCCGTCCGCGTCATAACGCACGGGGTCGTAGCATTTCTCGGTCTCGCGCGGCTGGAAGATGGCCGGAAGGATAAGCCCCAAGACCGCGATCACCCCGCCGATGATCACCAGCCGGGTCAGGGGCCAGCGATCCCGCACGCGCAGGTCCCGCGAGGCGGCCCGATAGACGAGGAATACCGCGAACGGGATGAGGAAGAGCAGGAGTTCGATCAGGATACGCTGGGTCATGCTTGTCCGGGTCAGGCGCCATAGAGGCGGTCATAGAGGGATTTCAGAATGCCCGCCGTGGCGCCCCATATATAGCGTCCGTTGTGCGGCATGGCATAATAGGCGCGCAAGACCCCCCTGTATTCCTTCTCGTGGCGCTCATGGTTCGTCGCGTCCATCAGGAAGCTCAGCGGCGTCTCGAACACGTCGGCAACTTCGCGCGCATGGGGAACCGGAACAAAACCGTCCGGTAGCAGCCCGACAAATGGCGCGATCGCAAAGCCGCTGCCGGTGAGATAGGTATCGGCCTGTCCCAGCAACTTTACACTCGCCTGATCGACCCCGACCTCCTCATGCGCCTCGCGCAGGGCCGCCTGCAGCGGCGTCTCCCCGGGCTCGATCCGGCCGCCCGGAAAGGCCACCTGCCCCGCATGGCTCGCCATCGTGTCTGGCCGAAGCGTCAGCAGAACGCTGAAATCCTGGCCCCGATCGATGAGCCCCACCAGAACAGCCGCACGCCGATAGACACCGCCCGGAGGCGCGCGCCAGTCCGGGTTGAGGTCATAATCCGTCCGCACGGGCTCATCGAAGGTTGCGTCCATCGATTCCAGACGATCGGCCGCACGTTCGAGAAAGTCGGCTTTTGTACTGAAAGTCATAGGCTAAGCCGTTTTGCCGACTGCAAAACGGATTCCTGATGACGCCACGCTCATAGTCGCCGCCCCTGCGTCCTGCTCAGCCCAGCTGACCAGTTCATACCAGGCCGTCCGCGCCAGCCTCGCCTCGAGCCCACCGCGCACCCGGACATAGGTCGACGGCTCGCCGGTTCGGGCGTCCGTCTCGACACGGAGCGGATGCTCGGCGTCGACTGCCACGACATCGCCCACATTGGTCGTGACCAGTATCACCTGATGTCCGCCCGACTCATGCCGGTCCACGCGAACCCCGAGAAACGGGGAGTCCTCAACTTTCACCACCACTTTTTCGTGAGGGGTGACGAGGTAATGCCCGTCGGGGTCCCGCCGCAGGATCGTCGAGAACAGGCGAACGAGCTTTTCCCGGCTGAACCGCACGCCATCCTGCCACCAGGAGCCGTCACGGCGGATTTCCAGGCCGATGTCCCCGCAAGGGTCGGGGTTCCACAAATGCACCGGAGGCAAGGAACGGGGCTTTTCCAAACCCGCTTCCACCTGCAAGGTGGAAACCAGCTCCGCAAGCGATGTGGCGTTCGGGGCAATCGCGTTCGACATGGGCGGCTCGGCTCCGGGTTCGCCTCACAGATAGGTAAATGCGCAGCATGAGTGAAGCCGGTATCGCCAACGCTCCCAACCAGGACATCGTCAAGGAAGCTGACGCCGCTGTGCAGCTGCTGGCCCAGGTCCGCGC
>JBMOGP010000377.1:0-3606 GCA_049318285.1 Hyphomonadaceae bacterium | reverse complement strand
CGCATCACCAGATTGCGCGTAGACGAACATCCCGATGTCCCAAGTTCGTGGACCGAATGGCAGGCGGAGCGTGCTTGAGCCATTCTTCGGGCCGACAGCTCATTGCCATCTGCAAGGCAGCCGACGGCCCGATTGTATGCCGCGAGCGGCTGGATCGGCATCGCCTGGCAACGGGTTTTGTCGAAATCGCCGTGACGGGCGTCTGCGAAGTGCATGAGGATAGCTCAGCGTGTATCGTGACTGTTTCGACGTCGCGACCATCCGGAACACGTGGCCGAGCCGGACCCTGCTCTAGTCGAGCACGTTCAGCAGAGTAAGGCCGCGCAGGACGTTGAACACGTTGGATGAGGCTTCATAGGCAAACTGCGCCTGGTTCAACCTGACCGCCACTTCGGCAAGATCCACGTTCACGATCCCGCCGATCGCTTCGTCGAGCGCGTTGAGGCGCGAAGTCAGGCGGGCGGAGGAGGAATCGACCTGCTGCCCCAGCTGCCCATTTTCCGCCTGGGCGATCAGCACGCGATTGAAGGCGGCGTCGAGTGCCGCGAGTTCATTCTGAATCGCCGTCCGCTGCACAGGGCTGAGGTTGCCGCCGAACGGCCCGTCCGGGCCCTCGTCGATTTCGGCAAGCCGCTTGATGGACGCCATCGCCAGCGAGATCACATCGTCGGCGACCACGCCGCCGGCGACATTGCGCCCTTCCTCGATGCGCATCTGCTGCGGCTCAGCGCCCTCCTCCATCAGATCAGACAGCGGATTGGCGGCAAGGTCGCTCAGCGAAGCAGCGGTGATCGGCGGCCGGTCGTTCATCACGCCGCCGAACAGGTAGCGCCCGCCGAGATCGGTGTTCATTGCCTCCTTGGCGACCGAGAAGGCTTCCTCGAGTTGCGAACGAATGCCCGTGCCGCTTTCGAGTCCCAGATTCTGGAACAGCTCCTGTTTAAGCTTGTTCACAGCGTCCGCAGCACGACCAAGCGCAACATCCTGGATCTGCAGGCGTGTCGACACCTCACGCGTGGTCGCCTCGAAACCCTTCAGGCGGCCGACAAGCCGCTCCGCCGAGACCAGCGTCTGCGCCTCGCGACCATAGCCCTTCAGATCAGTGGCGCGTGTCTGCGCCGAACTCTGGCGAGCTGCCTCGACCACGTCCTGCTGCGCGCGCGCGATGTCGCCGAACGAAGCCATCGGGATCATTGCAGAGGAGATGCGTGTCATGTTCTATCTCTCTCAGACCATGTTCAGGACGATGTCGTAAAGATCGCGCGCGGCCGTGATCATGCGCGATGCGGCGGCATAGGCCTGCTGGTAGGTCGTCATCTTGACCAGTTCCTCATCGAGATTGACGCCTTCCTCGCTCATGCGTCGGTCCTTGGCTTCGTTACGAACTGCCTCGGCGGCAGTCTTGGCGGCTTCAAGGGCGCCGGCGCGGACGCCAGCCTGCCCGGCCAGCCGGGCCGCGTAATCAATGATGGACGCGACCTGGCTGCCCAATGCGCCAGCATCAGCGAAGCTGCGCGGCGTTACCGCAGCCTGCTCCATTGCGAGGGCCCCACGCCCATCGCCAGGCGAGAGAACGCGTTGACCGGCAACAGCTCCTGCCAGGTCTGCCTGGGCGACCGCGAGACGTGAGGGATTTGCAAGAATATCAGCGCGTATGGCCTGGCTGCGCGAACGCTCAATCGGCAGCGACTCGCCAAAGCCAAACAGCTCTGACATCGAGAGCCCCGTATCGCCGCGCAGCGTGGTGTCCTGAACCACATCAATTCTGCCAACGCCATTACCGGATGGCGTCAGCGACATCCGACCCGTAGCGTCCAACGAGGCTGCCCCATAATCCTGTAAAGCGCCATTGAGGGCGGTGCGGAGCTGGCCCATCGTCGTGCCTGCAGTCACCGTAAAGTCGAATGTACGAAGAACTGCGCCGTCAGTGTTGCGGATTGCAAAGGTAAGGGCGCCGGCGGTGAAACCATGCTGGTCCGCGCTCGACAGGCCCGTGGCGTAGCCCAACGGCGCGCCATGCGCGACAAGATCATTCAGGCCAAAGGCGTGCGAGAAACCCCGGCCTGCGCGTAATGCAGGATTGACGGGATCGTCTTTGATTACGACGCCGGCACCGACCCCGTTTGCAGCGAGGGTCATCACCCCGCCGCCAAAGGACACAGCCGCGTCAGGGCCCATGGCTGTGTTGAGGGCGCTGATCAGATCGTCGACTGTCGGGGACTGGCCCCCGCCGGGATCGAAGGACGTCACGATCGCCTGATCATCGCGGACCTGGTAAGTATCGAAATCGATCCGGAAGTTACGCAGGACCTTGCCCTGAGCGTCGACAACGCCGACCTGGGTGACGCCCGAGAAGTTCAGCAGATCACCGTCAACGAGCCCCGTATTGCGTCCGGTGAGACTGGCCGGCGCCGGCGTCGGGCTCGATGCGTTATGGGCGGCGTTCAGCGCCTCGGCGGCGCCTGCCGCATACTCGCTGAACGCCAGCTGGAGGTTCGGGATCTCACGGTCGCGGACCCGCAGGAGGCCTTTGAGCTCGCCTCCGGAGATATGACTGTCGAAAGCGAGATCCGTCTGCGATCGTGGTAACCTCAGGACAACACCAGGATAAGGCTCGCCTGAAGATGTTGAACCTTGCCCAAGCGATGCAGCATCTGCATCAACCAGCAACATCCCGTCCATCGTCCGGACTTCGACGCCGCCCAAGGCCCGTCGCTCGGCCCGGATATCGATGATCTCGGACAAGCGGTCGATCATGAGCTGTTGTTCGCCGTCAGCATCACTGGGCGCAGCACCTGCCAGGGCAGAACTCTGGATCGATATGTTAAGCTTGGCGATCCCCCTCATCAGGGCGTTCGCCTCGTCGACAATTGTTCCTGCGCGCGAACTGGCTTCGTCACGCAGGGCCTGCAGGTCACGGCCGGTGATATCGATCTGGCTGAGCATTGTCTGGAGCTCAGACACAGTCGCGGACCGGCGAAGCGTCGATCCCGGGTCGGTTGCCAGGGCGCCGAAGCTCGTAAAGACCTGGTCAAGCGTCGCGAAAACAGAACTGGAATCTGCTGGATCACCGAGCAGGCCCTGTGCGCGATCCATGAAACTGGAGAGAATATCAGAAGCAGCATAGTCGGCAGCGCCGCGCATCTGGGCGGCTGCCAGATAAGCGTTGGCGACACGCTGAACGTCGACTTCCACCCCGCCGAGACTGCCGCGCGAGGTCAACTGCGCCTCGAGGCGCGAGTAACCGACCGTGTTGACGTTTGCGACGTTTGTCGATGTCGCCCTCAACGCCTGCTGGTTAGCAGCAAGCGCAGAAAGGCCACTGTTCATGATCGAATTGATCGACACGATCGCTTCTCCGCCGTGTCCCTGCAGATCTTGCCCAGTTGGCGCGATCTGCCGGGTCGCCTGACCCGACCACTCTTCACCGGGATCGTTCCATCTTACTGAATACATTCGCGAAAATCTCGCGACGGCGGCTTCTGCCCCGAACGTCCCGGCGCGATGGCCGCAACGCTGGCGTTAATCAAGCAAGTCGCGGGCCAGACTGGATTTAGGCACGGCGCGCGGGATGGCTTCCATGAGCCTCATGGTGCAGACAAGGAT
>JBMOGP010000376.1:0-3614 GCA_049318285.1 Hyphomonadaceae bacterium | reverse complement strand
ATCGAGCGCTACAGCCACGTCATGCACATCGTCTCGAACGTGCAGGGCGTGCTGAAGGAAGGCGAAGATATGGTCTCCGCCCTCGCCGCGGGTTTCCCGGCCGGCACCACCTCCGGCGCGCCAAAGATACGCGCCATGGAAATCATCACCGAGCTCGAGCCCCACGCGCGCGGCGTCTACGCCGGCGGCGTCGGCTATTTCGGCGCCGGCGGCGACATGGACACCTGCATCGCCCTTCGTACCGCCGTCTTCAAGGGCGGCAGGATACACGTGCAGGCCGGCGGCGGCGTCGTGTTCGACAGCAACCCCGAAAGCGAATTCATGGAGACGGTGCACAAGGCCAGCGCCCTCTTCCGCGCCGCCGAGGAAGCCGCCCGATATGACAGGGGGAATTGCTGATGCCGTCTCCCTTCAAGGTTCTCCTTATCGATAACTACGACTCGTTCACGTATAATCTTGTCCACTATCTGCAGGACATCTCGCCGGATGTTCACGTCGAAGTCGTACGTAACGACGCGCTCACCGTGAAAGAAGCGCTGGCGAAGGGCGCGCACGCCATCGTGCTCTCGCCCGGTCCCTGCACGCCGAACGAAGCCGGCATCTGCATGGACCTCATCGCGGAAGCTCCGGATGATTTGCCGATCCTCGGCGTCTGCCTCGGTCATCAGGCGATCGGCCAGGCAATGGGCGGCGTGGTGGAAGGCGCCAAGGACATCGTCCACGGCAAGGTCTGGGACGTGAAGGTCCTCGGCGGCGATCTCTTCGCCGGTGTACCGGACCATTTCGAAGCCGTCCGCTATCACTCCCTCGCCATCCGCCGCAGCGGCATGCCCAACGTCCTCTCCGTCGATGCGGAAACTGCGGACGGCGAGATCATGGCGGTAAGCCACGCGACACGCCCCGTCTACGGCGTGCAATTCCATCCCGAGTCCATTGGCTCGCAGTTCGGCAAGGTTATGCTCGCCAACTTCCTCAAGAAGGCGGGCCTCACATGAGCGAACCCGTACGCCACGCGATCAGCCTGCTGGCCGAAGGACGCCGTCCGACCCCGAACGAGATGACCGCCGCCTTCGAAGCCATTCTCGTCGGCGAAGCCGAGCCCGCACTTATGGCGGCGTTCCTGATGGGACTGCGCGTTCGCGGCGAAACCGCGGACGACATCGTGGCCGGCGCCCGCGTGATGCGCGCCCATGCTCGCCAGGTAAAGGCCCCGGAAGGAGCCATCGACACCTGCGGCACAGGCGGCCTCGGCTGGACCTCGCTCAACACCTCCACCGCCGTCGCCATCGTTGCCGCCGCCGCCGGCGCTGTCGTCGCCAAGCACGGCAACCGCTCGCGCAGCAAGGCAGGCTCCGCCGACGTGCTCGAAGTGCTTGGCGTGAACCTCTCCCCCACAGACGCCCAGCTGCAGGCCAGCTTCCGCGACGCCCGCGTCGCCTTCATGTTCGCCCCGGCGCATCATGCTGCAATGAAGCATGTTGCGCCCGTGCGCGCTGCCCTCGGCCTGCGAACGATCTTCAACATGATGGGTCCGCTGGCCAATCCGGCAGGCGTGAAACGCCAGGTACTCGGCGTGTTCGCGCCCGAATGGGTCGGCGTGTTCGCGGACGCACTTCTCACGCTCGGCGCCGAGCGCGCCATGGTCGTCCACGGCGTCGATGGCATGGACGAGATTTCAACGACCGGCGTGACGCTGGTTGCAGAAGTGAATGACGGCAAGATCCGCATGCACGAGCTTACGCCCGAACGCATGGGTGTGCAGCGTGCAAGCCTGGATGATCTCCGCGGAAGCACGCCCGCCGAAAACGCCGAAGCGCTCAAGCGTGTCCTCGCCAACGCGCCTGGCCCCTTCGCGGACCTCGTGGCCGTGAACGCTGGCGCAGCCATCCTCGTCGCTGGCCTCGCCACCACGCTTGTCGACGGCATCGTACAGGCGCGCGCCGCGATCGCCGATGGCCGCGCCGCCACAACGCTCGATGCGCTGAAGCGTGCAAGCAATGGCTGAGCTCCCCGATCGCCTCCAGAAGATCATCGACTACAAGCAGGCCGAAGTCAGCGCCCTGAGGCGGAACCGCTCCATGGCTTCGCTCGAAGCCGACGCGAAGGCCGCCGATAGCCCACGCGGGTTTTCCGACGCCCTGCTCCGCATTTCCCGCGCCAACGGCAACGCCCTCATCTGCGAAGTGAAGCGCAAGAGTCCCTCCGCCGGCGATATCTCCCCCGGCCGCGATCAGGTCGCTGTCGCCCGCGACTACGAGGACGGCGGCGCCGCCTGCATCTCCGTCCTCACGGACGGCCCCAGCTTCGGCGGCTCTTTGGACGACATGATCAGCGTCCGGGCCGCCATCCGCCTGCCCGTCCTACGCAAGGACTTCATGATCGACCCGATCCAGATCGTCGAAGCCCGCGCCGCTGGCGCCGACGCCATCCTGATCATCATGTCCGCCGCTGACGATACCCTCGCCCGCGAACTGCACGCCTGTGCAGACCAGTACGGCATGTCCGTCCTGATCGAGGCCCACGACGAAGCCGAACTGATCCGCGCCCTCGGCCTGCCCTCACCCCTCATTGGCGTGAACAACCGCGACTTGCGGCGTATGGCCACCGACCTCGCCGTCACCGAACGCCTCGCCGACCTCGTCCCCGACTGGCCCGCCTCCGGCCGCATCCTTATCTCCGAAAGCGGCGTGAAGACCCCCGCCGACATCGCCCGGCTCCGCGCCTGTGGCGCCCGCGGCTTCCTCGTCGGCGAAAGCCTGATGCGGTCAGAAAACCCAACCGAATCCGTCCGCTCGCTGGTCGCCTCTCGTTAACCACACGCCCGGACCGAATTGACCCAAAGCGTGAACGATAGTAGAACTATCTGCGACTCAACCAGACAGAGGCTCGTGGCCAGTTATGCTCACCAAGAAACAGCGTGAACTGCTGCTGTTCATCAACGACCGCATCAAGGAGACGGGCGTCTCCCCCTCTTTTGATGAAATGAAGGAAGCCCTCGACCTCGCTTCCAAGTCCGGCATCCATCGCCTGATTACCGCCCTTGAGGAGCGCGGCTTCCTCCGCCGCCTCGCCCACCGCGCGCGCGCGCTCGAGGTGCTGAAGCTTCCCGAGAGCGTTATCCCGATGCAGGCTGGCCGCACGCCCTTCCGCCCCAGCGTGGTCGAAGGCAGCGCCTCATCCTCAAACGGCTCGCGCAAGACCGCCATGCCCCGCGGCACGATGATCCCCGTCATGGGACGAATCGCCGCCGGTACCGCCATCGACGCCATCGAGCATGAAACTCGCCGCGTCGCCGCTCCGGACGATGGGCTTGACCCCGATACTCACTACGCGCTCGAGGTGCAGGGCGAGAGCATGATCAACGCCGGCATTCTCGATGGCGACGTGGTCATCCTCAAGAAGACAGAAACGGCCCAGTCAGGCGATATCGTCGTGGCGCTAATTAACGAAGAGACCGCGACGCTGAAGCGCTTCCGCAAGAAGGGCGGCTCCATCGCCCTTGAAGCCGCCAACCCGGCCTTCGGCACGCAGATCTTCGGCCCCGACCACGTCAAGATCCAGGGCAAACTCGTTGCTCTCGTCCGCCGCTATCATTGAGCAGTTTCCGCACTCGA
>JBMOGP010000375.1:0-3617 GCA_049318285.1 Hyphomonadaceae bacterium | reverse complement strand
GACAGGTCGAGGTCGTCGAGCATCGCCGAACCGCGCGAGACCTGATGCAGCAGGTCGGTGCGGCCGATCACCTCGTCAAGGCGGGTGAAGCCGAGCTCGGCAAGGACTTCACGCACTTCCTCGGCGATGAAGGTCATCAGGTTGACGACCTTGTCCGCCGTGCCGGTGAACTTCGCGCGCAGGCGTTCGTCCTGCGTGCAGACACCGACGGGGCAGGTGTTGGAATGACACTGGCGCACCATGATGCAGCCCATGGCCAGCAGGCTGGCGGTGCCGATGCCATACTCTTCCGCGCCAAGCATTGCCGCCATCACGACGTCGCGCCCTGTGCGGAGGCCGCCATCGGTGCGCAGCGTGACCTGGTCGCGCAGGTTGTTGAGCGTCAGAACGTGGTGGGCTTCGGCAAGCCCGATCTCCCACGGCAGGCCCGCGAACTTGATCGACGACTGGGGAGAGGCGCCGGTGCCGCCGACATGACCGGAGATCAGGATGACGTCGGCCTTCGCTTTCGCAACACCTGCCGCGATCGTGCCGACGCCGGAGCGCGAGACGAGTTTGACGCAGACGCGGCAGTCCGGGTTGATCTGCTTCAGGTCGTAGATCAGCTGGGCAAGGTCCTCGATCGAATAAATGTCATGGTGCGGCGGCGGCGAGATCAGCATGACGCCAGGCGTCGCATAGCGATTGCGCGCGATGAACTCGGTGACCTTGAAGCCCGGCAGCTGGCCGCCTTCGCCGGGCTTGGCGCCCTGCGCGACCTTGATCTCGAGCTCCCTGCAGTTGTTGAGATACTCCGCCGTGACGCCGAAGCGCCCCGAGGCAACCTGCTTGATCATCGAGTTGGCGTTGTCGCCGTTCGGCATCGGCTTGTAGCGCTCGCGCACTTCGCCGCCCTCGCCGGACACGGACTTCGCACCAATGCGGTTCATGGCGATGTTGAGCGTGCCGTGCGCTTCAGGCCCCAGCGCACCCAGCGACATGCCGGGTGTGACAAAGCGCTTGCGGATCTCGTTGACCGACTGGACATCGTGCAGCGAGGCGGGTTTCGGCTGCGGCCTGAAGTCGAGCAGGTCGCGCAGCTGTACCATCTTCGTCTTCGCGTTCGCGAGTTTCGAATACTTGCGAAAGGCAGCGTAGGAGTTGGTGTCGCAGGCGTGCTGCAGTGCATGAATCAGCTCGCCCGAGAGGGCGTGCGTGTCGCCGCTTGCGCGGACGCGGTAGAAGCCGCCGATCGGCAGAACGGCGACCGAGGCGCTCCACGCCTTCGCGTGCAGGTCGATCGCCTTGCGTTGAAGTCCCGCGAGGCCGATGCCGGAAATGCGGCTGGTCATGCCCGGGAAATAGTCGGCGACAAGCGCGCGCGAGAGGCCGAGCGCCTCGAAATTGTAGCCCCCGCGGTAGGAGGAGATGACCGAGATTCCCATCTTGGAGAGAATCTTGAGGAGGCCCGCCTCGATCGACTTCTTGTAGTTCAGAACGATCTGCCCGAGCGTCCTTTCGCCGAACAGGCCCCTGGCGTGACGGTCTGCCAGCGTTTCCTGCGCCATGTAGGCGTTGACGCAGGTTGCGCCGACCCCGACGAGCACCGCGAAGTAGTGCGTGTCCATGCATTCGGCGGAGCGGACGGTGATCGAGCAGAAGGTGCGCAGGCCGTGGCTGACCAGCCATGAGTGCACCGCGCCTGCGGCGAGGATCATCGGGATCCCGGCCCGGTCTGCGCTCTGGCCCTCGTCGGTCAGGATGATGTGGCCGCGGCCGGACGAGACAGCGACGCGCGCTTCCTCGCGGATGCGGGCGACCGCATCGCGCAGGGCGATCCCCGGCGAGGCCGCGGAACCGGCCGGGCCGGAAACAGAGAAGGTGCAGTCGATGACGGCGACCTGTTCGCCAATCGTCTCCAGCATGCGCGTGTACATGCCGTTTGTCAGGACGGGGCTCTCGAGGACAAAGACGTTGGTCTGTGTCGCATCCTGGGCGAGGATGTTGCCGAGGTTCTTGAAGCGCGTCCGCAGGCTCATCACCCGCTCCTCACGCAGCGGATCGATGGGCGGGTTGGTGACCTGCGCAAAGTTCTGCCTGAAGAAGTGTGACAGCGGACGGTGGACGTCCGAGAGCACGGCGAGAGGGCTGTCATCGCCCATCGAGCCGATCGCTTCCTTGCCGTCTTCCGCCATGGGCGAGAGGATCAGCTCGACGTCTTCCATCGTGAAGCCTGCCGCGTGCTGGCGGCGCAGGAACTCCGGGCGCTCGGCATACAGGCGCAGCTCCGGACCGGGGCCGATCACGGGCTCCAGTTCGACGACGTTGGACAGCCACTGCTCGTAAGGGTGGCTGCTCGCGAGGCGGTCGATCAGCGCTGTGTGCTCGTAGAACTTCCCCTCGCGCACATCGACGGCGATCATGCCGCCAGGCGGAACGCGACCCTTGCGCGTGATGATCTCTTCGTTGATCGCGCACATGCCGGCTTCGGAGCCAACTGCGAGCACGCCGTCTTCCGTGAGCGCATAGCGCATCGGCCGCAGGCCGTTGCGGTCCATGCCGGCGATGGCCCAGCGGCCGTCGAACATGGCAAGGGCCGCCGGACCATCCCATGGCTCCATAACCGAGTTTGCGTAGGCATAGAGCGCCTGGTGGGCGCGCGGCATGATGCGCTCGTCTCGCGAAAGCGGCTCGGGGACGAGCAGGGTTTTCGCCATCGGGCCAGGGCGGCCGGCGCGCACCAGCAATTCGAACGCATTGTCGAGCGCAGCTGAATCCGATCCGCCAGGCTGGATCACCGGCTTCACATCATCGCCATGCTCGCCGAACACGTCCGAGACCATCTTGATCTCGTGGCTCTTCATCCAGTTGATGTTGCCCGAGAT
This sequence comes from Hyphomonadaceae bacterium, assembly GCA_049318285.1. Classification (GTDB taxonomy): domain Bacteria; phylum Pseudomonadota; class Alphaproteobacteria; order Caulobacterales; family Hyphomonadaceae; genus UBA7672. Next base: position 753 of record JBMOGP010000375.1, on the reverse strand, counting down.
CGTGTTGATCTCGCCATTGTGTGCAAGCATCCGGAAGGGCTGGGCGAGGCGCCATTGCGGGAAGGTGTTGGTCGAATAGCGCTGGTGGTAGATCGCGACCGCCGAGACGAATCGCGGATCCTTCAGGTCGAGATAGAAGGCGTCGATGTCCTCGGCGAGGAACATGCCCTTGTAGATCAGCGCCCGCGAGGAGAAGGAGCAGAGATAGAGGTCGAGGTTCGATGCGCGCGCGCGGTTCTCGATCCGGCGGCGGCAGATGTAGAGTGCGCGCTCCAGCTCGGCCGGCTCGCGCTTCAGCTGATCGGAGAACAGGATCTGCTCGATCTCGGGCCGCGTCGCGTTCGCCTTCATGCCGATGACCGAAGTGTCGATCGGCGGCTGGCGCCAGCCATAGATGTAGAAGCCGAAGCGCACGACCTCTGTCTCGATGATCGAACGGGCTTTTTCCTGTGCTGCGAGATCGGTGCGCGGCAGGAAGATCTGGCCGACGCAGACCTGCCGGTCGTCGCTGATCGTGTGGCCCATGCCGCGCACGGCGTCGCGGAAGAAATCCTGCGGAACATCGACACGGATGCCCGCGCCATCACCGGTCTTGCCGTCGGCGTCGACCGCGCCGCGATGGTAGACCGCCTTCAGCGCGCGGATCGCCATCTCGACGATTTCGCGGCGCGGCGTTCCATCAATCTGCGCCACAAGGCCGACGCCGCATGAGTCCTTCTCGTCGGCGGGGTCGTAGGCATTGGCCGCGATCAG